>NZ_JBHSBY010000031.1:0-99157 GCF_042650905.1 Pedobacter jamesrossensis
TTTTTGCTTCATTAGCTCATAATCGAGCTGTTCTTCTCTCGTCATAACAAACTGTATCTAAAGTTAGTGATTTTAACTTTTGACACAGTTTATTTTACACCCTCACCATTTTCCGAAAAATTCATGTTTTAGTGCTTCTGGTTTTCCTATTCCATCAAATGGGTCATCAAGAATTGCCATTATTAATTGTTCAATTTTCTTTTGCTTTATTTCCAGATTTCTTCCAAAACTTGATGTCTAATAAAGAGTCGTCGACATATTGGATTTCCATCAGCTATTTCCACAAATCCTCGATAGCAATCTTAATGCCCTTTCCAGCTTTTATTTGTTCTTGTCCTCTTTTAATTTTAGCAACAAATTCTGGATTATAAGTGCTCTTTTCTTTTTCAAAATCAATTTTTAAGGCTTTAGCAAATGCTTTCAACGCATTAAGTTGTTCCTTATTTTTTGGATGTAATGTTAAAGTTTCCAATATACTATTTCTTAATAAACAAATATAACAAATCTATCTTGCAAAAGTTAGTCGCTTGCCAATCTGGTCTGTGGTAAATTTGCCTTTTTGATAAGCTAAATTGCCTGATACAAAAGTGTGTGTAACGCTTGCCTGAAATGTGTCGCCATCAAACGGACTCCAGCCGCATTTATAGAAATTATTAAGCTTGGTTACTTTCCAGGAGTCTTTTAAATCGACCAAAACTAAATCTGCCCAATAACCCTCACGAATGAAACCACGTTTCTCAATATCGAAGCAGATGGCTAAATTGTGCGCTGTTTTCTCCACTATTTTTTCTAGCGAGATTTTTCCTTGCAAATGCATTTCTAACAAAGCTGGCAAAGCATGCTGCACCAATGGACCGCCTGATGGGGCTTGGGCATAAGGCTGATTTTTTTCTTCTAAAGTATGTGGTGCATGGTCCGTTGCGATAACGTCAATATTATCATTTAAAACACCTGCAAGAATACCATTTTGGTCTGCTTCAGTTTTTACAGCAGGATTCCATTTAATAAAATTGCCTTTTGTTGCGTAATCTTTATCATTAAACCAAAGGTGATGAACGCAAGCTTCGGCAGTAATTTTTTTATCTTTTAGTGGAGTTGTATTATCGAATAAAGCAATTTCTTTTGCAGTAGAAATATGTAAAATATGCAAACGCGTTTGGTAGCGCTTAGCCAACTCAACAGCCAATGATGAAGATTTGTAACAAGCGTCGGCACTGCGAATTAAAGGATGCATATCAATGGTTAAATCGTCGCCGTATTTAGCTTTAAATTCTGCCAGGTTGTGGCGAATTGTTGCTTCATCTTCGCAATGTGTAGCCACCAAAATCGGTGCATTGCTAAAAATATTTTCTAAGGTTTTTTCGTTATCAACCAACATATTTCCAGTTGATGAACCCATGAAAACTTTAATGCCGCAAACGTTTTTAGGGTCGGTTTTTAAAACTTCTTCGATATTATCGTTGCTGGCTCCCATGTAAAAAGAATAATTTGCCAAAGAAGTTTCTGCTGCAATTTTATATTTATCAGCAAGTAAATCTTGTGTCAAAGTATTAGGAACTGTGTTGGGCATTTCCATAAAAGAAGTGATTCCACCAGCAACAGCCGCCATACTTTCGGTAAAAATATCTGCTTTATGTGTTAATCCTGGCTCGCGGAAATGTACCTGATCATCTATCATTCCTGGTAAAAGGTATTGGCCTTCTGCATTAATTTCTTGTGCGCCATTGGCAGAGAGATTTTGACCAATTTTGACAATAAATCCATCTTTAATTAATACATCGGCAACAATTTTTTGTCCCTCGTTTACAACTGTGGCGGCTTTTATCAGGTAAGAATTCATGCTTTCAAAGGTAGTAAAATAGTATCAAGTAGCGAGTATCAAGTATTAAGATTTGGGCGTCGGGTAGGAGGAAATTGAGTTTGATGTTGCTGTTTAGGGTTAAATAAACCTGATAAAGTGGAAATACTTTTTGTTTTAAAAGTTACGAACTCTAATAGGAACAGCGCACATTAGAGTTCGTAACTTTACAAAAAGATTGAAACGATAGCAGGACTACCGTTTACAAAGAATTACTGCAATTGCTTTACCCCTAAATCCCCTAAAGGGAACTTTGACTTTCGCTTTCAGCTTTGGTCTTTAACCTTTCAGCTTAAAAAACCTATCTTTGTGCGCTATGGCAAAATCGTTCGAAGAATTTAAGTTAAACAGGCAAATTTTAAATGCAGTTGCCGATGCAGGTTACACCGTTGCCACGCCAATACAGGAAAAAGCAATTGCACCAGTTTTATCTGGGCAGGATATTTTCGGTATTGCGGAAACTGGAACAGGAAAAACCGCGGCTTTTGTTTTGCCGATTTTAATGCAATTGAAATATGCACAGGGCGAAAATCCAAGAGCGTTGATTTTATCGCCAACCCGCGAATTGGCAATGCAAATTGCTGAGCAAGTAAAATTATTTTCTACTTATACCGATTTACGTTCGCTGGTTATTTTTGGTGGAATTGGTCCGAAAACACAGAAAGAACAGATTGCCAAAGGCGTAGATATTTTGATTGCAACGCCTGGAAGATTTCTTGATTTATACTTAGATGGCGATATTAATACGCAAAGCTTAAAGTTTTTGGTGTTGGATGAAGCTGATAAAATGATGGATATGGGCTTTATTGGTTCAATCCACAGAATTTTAGAAATTGTGCCTCGTAAACGTCAAAACTTGCTTTTTTCGGCAACGATGAGCGAATTAGTGCAGAAAATTGCTGGCGATTTCTTGAATAATCCATTGGTTATCGAAGCATCGGCACAGGCTACACCAGCAGCAAATGTTACGCAGGCTTTATATTATGTTCCGAATTTTAAGACGAAAATTAATTTATTGCAACATTTGCTGAAGAATGATGAGGCTTTTAGCCGCTTGATTATTTTCTGTAAAACAAAAACGGTTGCTGATAATATTTTCAGTTTTATTGAGCGCAGGTATGGTGCCGAAAATGTTCGTGTAATTCATGCAAATAAAGGTCAGAATACACGTATTAATTCAATAAATAGTTTTAAAGAAGGAAATATTCGTGTTTTGGTTGCTACAGATGTGGCGAGTAGAGGTATCGATGTGAGTGATGTAAGTCATGTAATTAACTTCGATGTACCAATTATTATTGAAGATTATGTGCACAGAATCGGGCGTACGGGTAGGGCTTTTGCAAAAGGCGATGCCATTACTTTTGCTACTGATGCCGAAAAATATTATATCCGCAAGATCGAAAAATTGATTCGCCAATATATTCCGGTTGCTGAAATTCCAGATGGTGTTTACATTGATGAAACGCCTTATGAGGAGCGCCAGCATATTGCGAAAGAGATTGACATGCAGAAACGTAAGGAAGACCCCGAATTTAGGGGTGCTTTCCACGAGAAAAAACACGCTGCAGCAATAGAAAAAACGGCAAGAGAAAAGGCAAAAGCAAAAGCGGGTAAAGTGGTTAAAACATTTAAAAAGGGTAAGAAATTCGATAAGAAAAAGTAATGAATCTGAGGATTACACCTTTAAATATTGTTGGAGCCGTTGCGCTGGGTTTGGTTGTGGTTAATGTGTTTTCTGAAAAAGATAATGCCCCTCGACATATTGATATGAGCGGTTTCTACCTTTTAATTTTAGGCTGTTTGATTCTCGTAACCTTTATTACAGATTTGATTTTTCGTTTCACGCTGAAAGATTTGAAACGAATTTGGATTGTAGAATCTATCTTTCTGGTGATTACCGCAATCCTGATAGTCATCATTCAAAAGCTAACGTAATTAACAGGTCAAAAAAATCTTTGAAAACATAATCTCTGTATTCAACTTATCCGTGTAATCAAATTAAATAGCATCTTTGCAACCGAAAAAATAATCGATTATCTGTGTAATCATTCAATCGGTGAAATCAATTAAGAAAATGAAGACAGCAGAAATAAAAATTACAGTAGAGTTAGACGAGGCGAACAATCCTGATAACATTCTTTGGGAAAGTACTGATGCTAATAATGCTGATAAAGTGCCAGCAAAGGCAATGTTTTTATCGGTTTGGGACCATAACTATAAAAACACTTTGAAAATTGACCTTTGGACAAAGGATATGCCAGTTGATGAAATGAAACGTTTCTTCTACGAAACTCTGCAAACTATGGCCGATAGCTTTTTAAAGGCTACAAATGAAACTTTAATTGTTGAAGATTTGCGTGATTATTGTGCTCATTTCGCTGATAAAATGGGTATTGTTGAGGGACAATAGAAGGTTGAAGGTTGAAGGTTGAAGGTTGAAGGTTGAAGGTTGAAGGTTGAAGGTTGAAGGTTGAAGGTTGAAGGTTGAAGGTTGAAGGTTGAAGGTTGAAGGTTGAAGGTTGAAGGTTGAAGGTTGAAGNAAAATAGCCAAGCAAGTTAGGAACAAATTTTAATTCTACAATTATCAATTTAAACAAACAAACGGCTCAACATATAAACGACTAAACAAATAAAAATGTTAATACTAAATAAATTCAGAGCTTTTTTGGGTGTTTTACTTTGCGCTATAGCCGGGTTTTGCCCAATGTTAAAAGTCCCGATTAAAGGAAATTGGAATTTGTATCAATCTGATGCTCGTTTGTTCGTTATCACTTATGCAATAATCGCTATAGCTGTGCTCATTCTATTTATTAGAAAAGCAGGAGCATTTAGATTTATCAGTTTTGTAATGGCTATTTGGTACGCATTAGCTGTTGTAGCAGTATATTTTACAGCGAATAATTATACAAAATATGGCTTTGCTAATAAATTAATTGGCAAGGTGGTTCATTTTCAATGGGGCTGGATTGTGCTTTTAGTTGGTGTTTTGTTTATGCTTTTTAGTACTAAACGCGGAGAAAAAATTACTGTTCAAACTACTAATCTTTAAATTGCGAAGTAAGTTTGCTTACTTCATATCCTTTAGCCTTGCAACGGGCAACTATTTCATCATGAGTTTTCTTCGACATAGTTTGATTACGGCTCATGATGAAAAGAAATTTATGGTCTGGATGACCAACCACCACATAAGAATAATCATCAGCTAGTTCGATAATCCAGTAATCAACCTTAATTGGCCATATAAATTGCGCTTGTAATTCGCCATTCTTACCGTCCTCAGATTTAAACATTTTAGAATTTCTGGAATAAATTTTATCGTTATTTAGCTTTTTGTAAGTAGTTAATACATTGTAAAAGCCATCTTTATTTAAAGTGTACTTTGTGGTCGTTTCGCGGCTGCCTTTATCGAAAATGGTAGGAATAGAGTATAATGAATACCAAGTGCCAGCGTATTTTTTTAAATCTAACTTATCAACGGGTGTGTTTTTATCAGCGGAGAAAAAGCTAAATAAGACTAATAAAATGGTGCAAATCGTTTTCATAACATCGATAGGTTTGATGTTATTTACGAGTTTTGTAAATATTCGGTTTCGGAAAAGTTAATCTGCTATAAAATAATCTTCAGCATTTTCTTCCAAAGGAATATAAATTCTCTCCCATTCATCGCCATCTACAATTTCCCAGGTATGACCAATTCCCTCGGTATCATCAGCAATTAAAATAATGCCAGGTTCGATAAAGAATGTATCGCCATTAGTTACTTCGAATTTTAGTTTGCCTTTTAATGTGATTACGTATTGTCTGCGTGGTGCAGAATGAGGTGCTTTTTGCAAAGAAATATCAGTTTGTGCGAAAAAATAATTGGTATTAATGTGTTGCCTAATTGGAATTTTACCAATCTCAAAAGCACAATCATTATTTTCTGTATTGATTAATCTAATCGCGTTTAAATGATTTTTAGTTTCGGCTTTTTCTAATGTCATCTTCAAAATATTTTAAAATTTAAGTTCTGTCTGTCCTTGTTGGGCAACTTCCCGCTCGTGTTGCAATAACCATTGTTTGCGCCATAAACCACCCGCATAACCAACCAGTTTACCATTACTGCCAATTACCCTGTGGCAAGGAACTACAATTGCGATGTTATTTCTCCCATTTGCAGCGGCAATCGCTCGTATGGCTAAAGGCTTATGTTCAGAGAATTTAGCATAAGAAATGCTTTTCCCGTACGGAATACCTAATAAATTCTGCCAAACCTCCTGTGAAATTCACTTCCTTTCTGTTTCATAGGAAAATCAAAAACCTTTAATTCGCCTTTAAAATAAGCCATTAATTGCGTCGCAACCCTTTTAGTTAACTCACTTTCTAAAAGTTCATCAATTTCTTTCTCTGAAAAAGTTACTTCTGAAATAAAATCATCATCAGCAATGATGGTAATTTTTCCAATTGGCGATTCGATTATTGATGCGTAGGTGTTTTCCATAATATGAGCCATATATTCACAGATTTCTAATCATTATGGAGAATTAATAATCTGTAAATCTGTGGCTATAAAGTTTAAACAAAATTACAACAATCCAACAATTTAGCCTCGCAATATTTATCAATAAAAGTATCTTTGCGGTTATGCAACTGGCCAAAGAGGTTAAATATTTAATCCACAAGGAAGTACTTTTAGAGTGGCGCTCCAAATATACCATCAACGGTGTATTGTTATATGTAGTTTCTACAATTTTTACTTGTTACTTATCTTTCGTAAGCCTTGGCGATAAATTAGCCTGGAATGCTTTATTCTGGATAATTATACTTTTTGCATCTATTAATGGGGTTTCTAAAAGCTTTTTGCAAGAAACCAAAGGACAACAATTATACAGTTATATTCTCGCTAGTCCAGCTGCTGTATTAATCTCAAAAACAGTTTATAATACCATTTTAATGCTCGTGTTAACCACGATAGCATTAGGATTTTACACATTGGTTTTCGATTCTTTTACACCGCCCGATTTATTGCTTTATTATGTGGCGGTAATATTAGGAAGTATCAGTTTTTCGACTGTTTTCACAATGGTTTCGGCTATTGCTAGCAAGGCCGGAAACGGCGGAATGTTAATGGCGATTTTGAGTTTTCCAATCATAATTCCAGTACTTATACTTTTGATAAAATTGGCTAAAAATGCGGTTGATGGCTTGCCTTGGGAGAATAGCTACGATGAAATTGGAATGTTGTTTCTGGTAAATGTATTAACCGTTGCAACCTCTTTATTGTTATTTCCTTACCTTTGGAGGGATTAGTAGAGCAAGGATACAGGAGCAATGAACAAAGAAATATAGACGCAAAAACTAAACAACAAACGACTAAAAAACTAATAATAATGAATAAAACTTGGTGGAAAATTTTAGGTTCAGTACTTGTCATTTATACTGCAATTGCAGGTTTATTATTGGGCGTTCCACGTTTGCCCATTTTAAATGAATCAATCAGAAATCTGTATTTCCACGTACCAATGTGGTTTGCAATGATTGTGTTGTTCTCAATATCAGTTTTTTACAGCATAAAATCGTTAAGTTCAAAAAGTGAAATTGATGATATGAAAGCTGTAGAAAGTGTAAACGCAGGTGTTGTTTTCGGACTTTTAGGCTTGGTTACCGGAGCAATTTGGGCGAAATACACTTGGGGTCAGTTTTGGAGTTTCGATCCGAAACAAAATTTTGCGGCGATATCTGTACTACTTTATTTTGCTTACTTAATTCTTCGCAATGCGATTGATGAAGAACAAAAAAGAGCTAAAATTTCGGCCATTTATAATATTTTTGCTTTCCCGATGATGGTGGTATTACTTTTCGTTTTGCCACGCTTAAAAGATTCATTACACCCAGGCAACGGCGGTAACCCAGGTTTTAACAGCTACGATTTAGATAGCCGCATGCGTATGGTTTTTTATCCGGCATGTTTAGGCTGGATATTAATTGGTTACTGGGTTTACACCATTCGTTTCAGAATACGTTCAATAGAAAATAAACAACAAGCGAACTAGGGCTATATAAGCTGAAAGACTAAAGCTAAAAGACTAAAGTTGAAGGACCAATGCTTAAAGAAAAAAACAAAAAATAAAATGAAAAAGATACTTTTCTCTATAATATTAATGTTTGCAACTGTACAATTATTCGCACAAGATAATGGTGTAGAAATGGCCGATAAGTTGCGTAGCGACGGTAAAATTTACGTTGTGGTTACTTGTATCGTTATAATTCTGGTTGGTTTATTGGCTTATCTTTTCTCTATTGATAAAAGATTAAAAAAAATTGAAAAAGAAAACACGACTAAAAACTAAGTTTAAACGTTTTAAACCTATTTTTTGAGCCTGAAATGATTGGTGTTGGCTGTACACTAAGTATTTTTTCATTTGGATATATGCGGTTTTTTTAGGCAATTTTGCGGCATACTTAATTCATAAAAAATAAATAATGGCTAATCTAGCAGACGAGAACAAGTTTTTTGCAGATGTATGCAAGAACTTTGACAGTGCGGCGCAATTTACCAATCATCCAGATGGTTTATTGAACCAGATTAAAGCGTGTAATAGTGTGTATCGTTTCCAATTCCCAATTCGCAGAGGGAACGGTTTTGAAGTTATCGATGCATGGCGTGTAGAGCATTCGCATCACATGAGTCCAACCAAGGGCGGTATTCGTTACAGCGAAATGGTTAACGAGGATGAAGTGATGGCACTTGCAGCCTTAATGACTTATAAATGTGCTATCGTAAATGTACCATTCGGTGGTGCAAAAGGTGGTATCAAAATCAACACCAAACAATATAGCGTAGCTGAGTTAGAAACGATTACTCGTCGCTACACTACAGAGTTAATCAAGAAAAACTTTATTGGTCCCGGTATCGATGTTCCTGCTCCAGATTATGGTTCGGGCGAACGCGAAATGAGCTGGATTGCAGATACTTATATGACCATGAACCCGGGTCAGTTAGATGCATTAGGTTGTGTAACAGGTAAACCAATTGCTTTACACGGTATCCGTGGACGTAAAGAGGCTACAGGTCGTGGTGTTGCTTATGCTGTTCGCGAGTGTGTAGATGTTGCAGAAGATATGGCTAAAATCGGCTTAAAAGCTGGTTTAGGTGATAAAAGAGTAATCGTTCAGGGTTTAGGTAATGTGGGTTACCACTCGGCAAAATTCCTGGCAGAATTTGGGGCAACCATTGTTGGTTTGTGCGAGTTTGAGGGTGCAATTTACAATGCAAACGGCTTAAATGTTGATGAGGTTTTTGCTCACCGTAAAAATACCGGTTCAATTTTAGGTTTTCCAGGTGCTACAGATTTCAAAAACTCAATGGAAGGTTTAGAGCAAGATTGCGATATCATCGTTCCTGCCGCTTTAGAAAACCAATTTACTGAGCTTAACATCCGTAATGTTAAAGCAAAAATTATTGCTGAGGGTGCAAACGGACCAACTACGCCAGAAGCTGAAGCAATATTCACCGAAATGGGCGGTATTATCATTCCAGATATGTATTGCAATGCTGGTGGTGTTACGGTTTCTTATTTCGAGTGGTTAAAAAACCTTTCTCACGTAGCATTCGGGCGTATGGAAAACCGTTATGCAGCTAATTCAAATGCTAATTTGATTAATACATTAGAAAACTTAACTGGTAAAACTATTCTTCCAGAACACCGTTTAATGATTGTTAAAGGTGCATCAGAAATGGAATTAGTAAACTCTGGTTTAGAAGATACCATGATTCATTCGTACCACGAAATTCGTGAAACTTTGAAAAATAAACCTGCTACACAAACATTAAGAACAGCAGCTTTTGTTAATTCAATTGATAAAATAGCCGTTTCTTATATGAATTTAGGTGTTTGGCCTTAATAAACGTAAAGCTAAAAGACTAAAGCTTAAAGTGAAAAAACCTTGCAGATGTTTAATTTGCAAGGTTTTTTATGCGTTTGTATTATTGCAAATCTCTCTTTTTTGAGTGTAATAATCTATTTTAGAAAATGAACGCTCGGTATTTCATCTTGCGGGGTTGGTCCCGCTCTTGCTACAATCTTTTAAAATTCTTGTCATGCTGAGGCACGAAGCATCTGTTTCATCTTTTGCAGATGCTTCGTGCCTCAGCATGACAGTATATTAAAGGTTGCTGCAATTTTAAAAGTATTTTCGCTAAATCGGGTTTAATTACAAAAGCTTGCTCAAAGCCAATTGCAAAATCGAGCATCAATTTTGTACCTTTCGTCATTCTCGCGTATGCGGAATTATTAATGCAAAGGAAAATAATTAATCTTTTTAAGATTTCCATTTTTATGGAAATGACGGCCAATGTGAAAGTCATTGGGGAAATAGAATTTGGGTTTAATTAGAAAAGCTTGCTCAAAACCATTTCAAAATCGAACATCAATTTTTGTCCCGTTCGTCATTCTCGCGTATGCGAGAATCTTAATGCAAGAAGAAATAATTAATCGCTTTAAGATTTCCATTTTCATGGAAATGACGGCCATTGTGAAAGTCGTTGGGGAAATTAGAATTAAACACGCTAAATAAAACCACTTACCCAGAAGAAGTAATACTCAATTCTTCCAAATCAAGCCTCCATTCTTCCTTTCGAATAATATCATCATCATAATTCTTATTGCTCTTTAAATGATGAAGTTCATCTCTTTGTACTTGAATTAAATCAAGTACAATTTCGTTATAAGCCTTTAAATCCTTTTTATCAATTTCGCCATTTTTATAGGCCTTTAAAGTATCTTTCCGCTCTACTAAAGAATGTTGTAATTCGGCTTTTAAATTAACCATTAGCTCATTGTGGGTACACTGGTATTGGTAATCTGCTTGAAGTTTATCTAAAGAAAGGTCGATTAATTTTAACTTAATTTGGCTTACTTGTTCCTGTTCAGAAAGCTTATGTTTTGCTTCCGGAATTTTCAAAAATTTAATAAACAGCGGTAAAGTTAAGCCTTGAACAACTAAGGTTACAAATATCACTACGAAAGTAATGAACAAAATTAGGTTCCTAAGCGGAAAAGGTATCTGTTCGCTTATCATTACCGGAATAGAAAGTGCAGCAGCTAACGAAACAACACCTCGCATTCCGGCGTAAGCAATTACCAATAATGAATGCCAGGTTAAATCTTGATAACGGATTCTTGTTTTCTTATTAAAAAAACCAGTAATTTTTGATGTTGAAAATAACCAAAGTAAACGAACTACAAAAGCCAAAATACTAATACCAACACCGTATGCAATTCCATTCGAAATTGGATATTCAGGGCCAAGACCATTAACAATATCTGGAAGTGCTAATCCAATTAAAATAAATACGACACCGTTAAGCATAAAAATAAGTGCAGACCAAACTGAAACTGTTTTTATTCTTGAATTTGAGGTTAGTATTATATGTGATTGGCTTGAAAGTAGCAATCCTCCAGAAACGACAGCCATCACGCCAGATGCTTCGAAATGTTCAGCAACAATGTACATGAAATATGGCGTGAGTAAAGTGAGTACGGTATCAATATTTTCTGTTGTGGGCAGCCAGCGGTGTATGGCATAAAATATACCTCCGATGGCCAAGCCAATTACAATACCCAAACCTGCTACAGAAACAAAACTTACAGCTGCATCTTGTAAAATGAAACTTCCTGTAGCAACAGTTGCTAATGCAAACTTAAAAACAATTAAACTGGATGCATCATTTACCAAACTTTCACCTTCTAAAAGCGCACTTACGGTTTTAGGAATCTTCAATCCTTTTAAAACTGCTGCGGCGGCAACGGCATCTGGCGGAGAAATAATTCCACCCAACAAAAAGCCAAGTGCTAAAGTAAAACCAGGTATAAAAGCTACTGATGCATAAGCTACGGCAACCGAAGTGATAAAAACTAACCCAACGGCCGTTAAAAATATTGCTCCTTTGTATTCATAAAAATCTTTCCAGGAGGTAAACCATGCGGCTTCATAAAGTAGGGGAGGCAAAAATAATAGAAAAACAATATCTGGGTCTATTTTTATTGGAGGCATTCCTGGTATAAAGCCAATAAGTAATCCGGCTAATACAAGAAATATTGGATACGATATTTTTAGTTTTTGCCCAACCATAACCAAAAGGGTTACGCCAAGTAATAAAACTAAAATAAGAATAAGGTTATCGTGTAGCATTGAAAAAAAGATATTTGTTTATTTTTAATAAATATAAAATAAAATAAAATTCAAGTGAAAAATTAGAAAGGCTTTTAAAAACTCTTCAAAATCTGATAAAGTGAATTAATATCTTCGTTTTTTAATTCTAGTTTGCCTTGCAAGTTGGCTTTATCTTGGTCGATAGCTTTCCCTTTCACTTCCAAACGCTTTAAAATCTTAAAATAATTAGTAACAATTGGTATTTCCAGCTGCTTATTAAGCCTTATAAAATCAATATTCAGATAAAAGAAATCATCAGATGAAACTTTATCTGTGTTTACAGTTTGTTCCTTTGCAGTAGAGAAATTAATATTGTTAGCATCGGTCTTAATGAACACTTTATACAAAGGGAAAGTGTTTTTGTTTAGTATGTTGCTATCCAGATTAACCAAACCTTGTTTTGCTAAGTAGTTTTTAAAACCATTTTGCTTGGTGCTAAAATTCAGGGAAAAAAGTGGAATATTTCGTTTTTTTAAACTTACTTTTTCTACCTTTTCGAAATCATCATTATACTCGTAAGTAATAACAGAATCGGTTTGCTGTATAGAATTTGTCCATTCGAAATCTATATTGTTGTTATAGTACTTTAATAAGCTATCTTTTTCAAGGCTAAAGTTTTTGTATTTGTAAACTTTTTTATCAATAGATTTAAAATTCGCATTTAGCCAAAAGCCAATGGTTGCATTTTCGCTCAGTTTACGATGCTTAATGCTTGATAATGGAATAACTTCATTTGTTATAAACTCATTGCAGAAATTTATCACTCCATTATTAAAATTAATCCAGCCGCTATTTTCTTTATTACTAAAAGCTAAATGCTCTTTTCGCGTCAATATTTTTTTAAATTGGCTATCGCTAGTTTTTATAAAATTTTTCTCGTTTAAAATATCCAACAATATTGGTTCATAGTTTTCGATTTGCGTAGCCAATGCAAGTGCTGCAGCTTTACTGTTGTAACAAATTGAAAAATTACCCAATTTAGATTTTGCAATATTTATATTTCCAATTTCCTTGGCGATTTCCAAGTGTAATGTATTACGTAAGAAATTTTCAAAGTCCTTAACATTCTTTATCTGAAAGCGGGAAAAGAAGGTTGTTGATGGTGCACCAGCTATATTGTAAAAGTAAAGGCTTGCTGGGATTTTTAAACCATTATAAAACTTATCGTTTTTATTAGTGCTATCTTTTTTTAAATCAGATTTAAAGTAATAAACCGGGTTGGCAATTATGTTTGCTGCTAAGGTTTTATAAATTTCATCGACACTTATTTTTACAACAGCATTCGCGTTTTTAGGAATTAGGAACTGGTTTGCTTGATATTGCCGGTATTTAAAAGTGCCAACAAAAAAAATAAGCAGTGATAAAACTATCACTGCCGTTATTTTTAGAAATTTCTTCATCAAATTGTGATTAACTGTTTGAATTGATTAATCGGTCAACTGTAAACTTAACTATTTCGATGCATTTTCGATTAACGAGAATAAATATTTCAATGCATTTTCATGTCCGTTGGGTATTTCTGCACTAATATCTGCCGAAACCACATTGCCTTTTATCGGATTCGATTTCATATAGATATTACCCATTTTGCCTAAAGTTTCATTAAATTTCTTTGCAGTTTCTTCACCACCAATTTCTTCGTTTGGCACTTTGCCTACTAAGTTTTTAGCGTTAAACAAAAAGCTGAAGTTATTTTTTGCTAATAAGTTTTTGTGTGTTTTACTGATAGAAGCATTGTAAGTATTGTTACTAATACCTTGCATTTCTGTTAACGAATTGCCAAAAAATACAATGCCATCCTTTATCATAAAGTAAATATCAATCGGACTTTTCTTTTCTTCGATTTTGTAAATATTGTTATTGGCGCTAACATAGTTTTTTTTCATACCATATTTAATCAGCTTATTCATTAGTCGGTTATCTTCTGATGAAAACATGAAAAGGAAATCTGGTAACGTTTCTTTTTTAGTTTTTGTTACTTCTTTGCGATTGTAATCATCATCATACTCGTACGAAGTATAAGTAACATCTTTATAGTTTAAGCCATTTATAACAAAAAGCGCATCGCCTTTAATTACCTTGCTTACTGCTTCTTCGTCTAACAAAAGCGAAAATAAATCAGAACCTAATTCAATTTCTTCATCCATTTTTCCACCTAAAAACGAGCCGTAAGTTTGTTTTAACAACTTAGGAAATTCTTCAAGGTAAGCTTTGGTGTCAATAGAGTAACCCATAAAACCAATTGCTTTTTCGCTGTCAACATATTTCAGGAATTTTTTATTCAACTTCCTGTCCATAATTTTCTTGTAAGAATCTGCTTGTTCTTTTGCTAACTCAAGACCTGTAGAAATACGGAAACTCGTTTTATCCATAAAAAGCTTAGCGGTTAAACTGCCATAACCTTTCATTATTCCAGCTTTGCCATAAGTGCCAAATTCTGGTGCGATTGAATTATAAGCATCTTGTAAGCTCGATACCCAAACCTCAGCAATTGCTTTATCATCTAAACTTGCTTTGTAAGATTTATTGCTTTCGATAGATTCGTAGTTAGTATTAAAAATTTTATCGGCTTGTGCAGTAATCCAAATAAAAGCCAATTGTTTTTTCTTTGCATCTTGCTCGGCTCGTTCTTTTTGATAATCGTCGTATCGGCCATCTGCATCAACAGCTTCAACTGCTGTGGTATCGGTTGCATAGGCTTCTTCCGTCATTTGTTCGTTAAGCACTTCTTCTATAACTTTAGCTTTCTTCGGTTTAACAGCCGTCTTTTTTTTCTTCGAAGATTTTTTGGTTGCAACTTTAGTTTTATTAACCTTTTTTTGCTTTACTGTTTTTTTATAGGGAACAGGTGGAGGAGGTGCATTTGTAGTATCAACGTCCTCATACATTTCTATAGTAGTTGCTGCATAGGTAGAATCTACTGCAACTACTGTGCTATCATTGT
Source organism: Pedobacter jamesrossensis (assembly GCF_042650905.1). Classification (NCBI taxonomy): domain Bacteria; kingdom Pseudomonadati; phylum Bacteroidota; class Sphingobacteriia; order Sphingobacteriales; family Sphingobacteriaceae; genus Pedobacter; species Pedobacter jamesrossensis. Next base: position 14,997 of record NZ_JBHSBY010000031.1, read on the forward strand.
AGGCATCATAATTATTTTGGTACCTTATTTCTTTAATTCCGTAACGGGCAGAGTTTACCGAATCAGCTAAAAAAGAACTTCTTACGCTACCCGATACATAATAAAGCATATTGTTATTCCACTTAATTATACTCGTGCTATCTGGTAAAATCATCGTTCTAATATCTCCAGACTTAGTTATTTTACTCTCTTTATTATTTATTAAGCTTTCCAGCTTTGTTGCATCTCTAATCGGAATAAGAAAACAATTGTAAGTAATACTATCATTCAACTGATTGAAATAGTACATGTTTTTCTCTAAATTTATCCCGAAATCTTCTATGCTGTTAAAAGTCTTATCTAAAGATTTTGAGGTTTCTTGTAATAGTTTTTTGCCTAAAAAAGATTCGTTGAAATCTTTAACAAACATGAGTTTAAATACATTATCTCCTTTTATGGTGGCTACGGTAAATGCATTTGCAGGAATTTTTTTAACCAAATCCTGAGCGTAATTTAGTTTTGTTAGAAGTAGAAGGGAGATTGCAATTAAAATTTTCTTCATTTTATTTAGATAGTTGTATTTGATTGGAAACGTTAACTTTTCCATTAATTAAATCCATAATGCTACTTTTAAGCATTACAGCTTTTCTTGATTTTGATACGTTTGATGTTGGATTAGTGCTAATTGTTACAGGCGATTCGAACCGATAAATACTGGTATAAGTTGCGGTGTTGAAAACAGCTTTATCCTGACTTTTAAGCTTGTTAAATTCTGTTTTTGCAGTACTTACCGCCTGATATTTCCTGCTAAAAGTTTTTGTAGTTTTATTATAGCTGTAAGATGAACTGTTGGTTGCCTTTATTTTTTGCTGAGCTAAAATATTCTTAGTAATATTATTGATATTCGAAATATCCTTAAATGAAAAGCTAATTGTAGCAATGTAGTTATTGAAATCGCTTGTGCTTTTTACATTCGATATTCCTTCTGATTTTTTTAGATAAGCTACAGCTTCATTTAATTCTTGTAGAATCTTCTGTTTGCTTGGTACTTTGTATCCTTGCACACTATCCAAAAGCATAACCGATGCAACTTTGGTTTTACTCTGACTCAGGTTAATAGTTAAAGTCACGTCGCCAGTTCCATCGTTTTTCATGTTAATTTCTTCTATAACTTGAAAACAAGAACTAAAAGTTGGTATTAAAATCAAGAATAGTAAAAGTTTACAGAACTGATTAAGGTTCATATTTAATATAATTAGGTTTTACGGGGGATGTAAAAAAGAAATGATTATCTGATGCTTCAAATGTAACAATTTAAGATAGAAGTTATAAATGATTTTAGTGATAAACCATTATTTCTTAAGAACAATTATAAATAGACTAAGCAATTAGATTTTAATGCAATAATAAATCAGCTAATTGTCAATATAAAGACAAGAAAAATGTAAAAGAATGTTCGCTAAGCCTATTTTTCTATCTTTGTTGCCGGCTTTTACAACTATACAAAAATGAAAAAAAGTGCAATAATTGGTTTAATTACCATTGCGATTTCTGTAGGAATTTTATTCAGCTTAAATGCTAATACAGATACTTATTCTAATTTTAAAGAGGCAGCGGCTTCTAACAAGGAAGAGCATGTTATGGGTTATTGGGACAAATCTCAAGGCATGTATTACGATGCGATTAAAGATGCCAATCATTTTGCTTTCCACATGAAAGACGAAAAAGGCGAAATCCGTGAGGTTATTTACAATGGTACTAAACCTCAGGATTTTGAAAAATCAGAAAAGCTTGTTCTCATCGGTAAAATGAATGGTGAAAAATTCTACGCATCAAAAATTTTAATGAAATGCCCATCTAAATATAATGATAACCTTGTTGAGGTTAATAAAGATGGTAAGGTTGATACTGTAGGTAAGTACGGCGAGAAAAAATATAACTAATTTTAATGGATATTCAATTTGTAGGCGAAAACCTGTTGCCGGGTAAAATCGGACAGTTTTTTATTGTGTTGGCGTTTAGTGCATCATTACTATCAACTATCGCATATTTTTATGCCAGTCGCGAGAAAAATTTAGAAGATAAAACCTGGAGAAACTTAGGTAGAATTGGATTTTTAGTAAATTGGGCCAGTATTATTGGTATTGGTGCTATTTTATTCTATTTAATTTTAGGTCACTATTTTGAATATTATTATGTTCAATCTCACTCCTCAAAACAACTTCCTGTATATTATATTATATCCGCATTCTGGGAAGGGCAGGAAGGTAGTTTTTGGCTTTGGGCTTTCTGGCAATCGTTTTTAGGTGGCCTTTTAATCTGGAAAGCTAAAACCTGGGAGCGTCCGGTAATGACAGTTGTGGCATTTTCACAAGTGTTTTTAACCTCAATGATGTTGGGGGTAGAAATTTTTGGCGAACGTATCGGAAGTTCTCCTTTTATCCTGTTGAGGGATGCAATGGACTTAAAAGCACAAGCTCCTGTTGTTTTTGCAAATCCAGAAAACTATAAAAACTACCTTAAATTTATTACGGATGGTAAAGGGTTAAATCCGCTGTTACAAAACTATTGGATGGTTATCCACCCGCCAACATTATTTTTGGGTTTTGCAAGTATGGTTGTTCCGTTTGCTTATGGAGTAGCTGGTTTGTGGCAAAAAAGATATAAAGAATGGATTAAACCTGCTATGCCGTGGACGCTTTTTGCGGTTATGGTTTTAGGAACAGGTATTATAATGGGTTCTTTCTGGGCTTATGAAGCTCTAAACTTTGGTGGTTTCTGGGCGTGGGATCCTGTAGAAAATGCATCCTTAATACCTTGGTTAACCTTAATTGGTGCTGTACACGTAATGATTGCTTACAAAAATACGGGTCATGCTTATTTTACAGCAATTGCATTGGTGTTTTTAAGTTTCTTATTGGTGCTTTATGCATCTTTCTTAACACGAAGTGGGATTTTAGGAGATACTTCCGTTCACTCGTTTACAGATATGGGGATGTTTGGACATTTAATTCTTTACAATGTTGTTTTTGCTGTTATAGCAGTCGGGCTTATCATTTGGAGATGGAAAGAATTACCCATTACAACAAAAGATGAAGAAACATATTCTCGCGAATTCTGGATGTTTATTGGTGCTTTAGTAGTTACAATTGCTTGTGTTCAGATAATATTTTCTACTTCAGTTCCTGTATTTAATAAAGCATTCGGAACTAATTTTTCTCCTCCAATTGATGCTGTTAAATATTACAATCAATGGCAGGCACCATTTGCGGTTTTAATTACATTAATTTCGGGTTTTTCTCAATATTTAAAATACAAAAGAACAGATCCACGCAAATTCTACAGCAGTTTAGTTTCTGCAATATTGTTAGCAATAGTTTTAACAGCTGGTTTGGTTTACGTTGCTGATATATATACAAATACCATGTATATTCTGATGACGTTCAGTTGCGTTTTTGCAATACTTTCAAACGCAAGCATTTTATATCAGGCATTTGGTGGTAAAGCTAAATTAGCAGGTTCGGCAATTGCACATATTGGTTTCGCATTTTTGATATTAGGTGCTTTAATATCTGCTGCTACAAGCAAACCGATTTCTATAAACTCGAATAACTTTATTCCTGTTAAGGATTTTGAAAAAACAGAGAAGCCAGGCGAAAACATTATGTTGTATAAAAACGAGCCTAAGAAAATGGGTAAGTACACGGTAACTTATGTTAGCGATACAACTGAAGCGCCAAATACCATTTATACTTTAAACTTTAAAGTATATAATGAAGAAGGTAAATTAAAGGAAGATTTTAATTTACATCCTCATGTACAGGATAATGAAAAAATGGGCTTAATTGCTTCGCCAGATACCAAACACTATTTAACTTACGATGTGTATACCCACATTACAAGTGCTGCAATTAAAAAAGAAGCGCATGATGATCATGAAGGTCATTCTGATGATGAGAATTACAAAGCACCAAGAATAGTTAAAGTTGCAGTAGGAGATACCATTCATACTTCGAGCGGTATCGTAACTGTTAAGGCATTAAATAATAAGCCAACAGCTAAAGATTTGGTTTTAGCGCAAGGCGATTTCGCAGTTGGTTTACCTTTAGAAATTAATGCGAGTGGAAAAATTTATAATACGGAGCCTCTTTTCTTAATTAAGGGAAATAACACTTTTGATTTTGCCCGTAAAATAGAAGAACTGGATTTAAAATTCCGTTTTACAAAAGTATTACCCGACGAGAAAAAAGTTGAACTTCAGATTTACGAAAAACCTCAGCAAGCTAAAGATTGGATTGTATTTAAAGCAATAGAATTCCCTTTTATTAATTTATACTGGGCAGGTACAATTGTAATGGTTATAGGTTTCTTATTCTCCATCTTTAGAAGAAGAAAAGAAGCTAAAACAGCATAAAATGAACATTGTTTTATTAGGCTCTGGTAATGTAGCAACGCATTTAGCAATTGCATTAAAAGCAATTGGTGAAAATATTGTACAGGTTTTTAGTCCTAATTTTGATAATGCAAAACAACTTGCTGATAAAGTAAATAGCGAAGCGATTAATCAAACTTCTGAAATTGATAGTCAAGCTGATTTATACATTATTTCGGTTAAAGATGATGCCATTGTAGAAGTTGCAGCTGGTTTATCTAAAGTTAAGGGCTTAGTTGTTCATACTTCTGGCACAACAGATATTAAAGTTATTTCATCACTAGTTAATAAGGCTGGTGTTTTTTATCCTTTGCAAACTTTTTCAAAAGCAAAAGATTTAAACTTTAATAATATTCCGCTTTGTATTGAAGCTACAGATAGTGAACAGCTTGAATTATTGAACGAATTAGCGCATAAACTTAGCAAAGAGGTTTACAAGTTAGATGGCGAAAAGAGAAAGGTATTACATCTTGCGGCTGTGTTCGCTTGTAATTTTACTAATCATTTGTATGCAATGGCCAATCAGTTATTGATTAAAAATGATTTAGATTTTGATATAATCAGACCATTAATTGCTGAAACGGCTAATAAAGTTTTAGTTGATTTGCCGGAAAATGTTCAAACTGGGCCAGCAGTTAGAAATGATGAAAGTACTATGAATAAGCATTTAAGCATGCTTTCAGACCTGCCTGAATTGCAGGAAATTTATCAAACATTAAGCACCAGCATTAAATTAGCACACAAATAGTATAATTGCGGGTTTTGCTTATTACTTTTGCAGAATAATTATGAGTATTTTTAAACTAAAAATAAATTTTGAAGAAGCAGACCATGAGTCGATAGAATTACCTATCGCAGCTGGAGAATCTGTTTTAGATGTTTGTCTGGATAACGGAGTAGACCTTCAGCATAACTGCGGTGGTGTTTGCGGATGCAGTACCTGCCACGTTTATGTAACAAAAGGCATGGATAATATTGAAGAAATTTCTGATAAAGAAGAAGATTTTATCGATAGAGCTGTTCATCCGAAAATTACTTCACGCTTGGGTTGCCAGTGTGTAGTTATCAACGGCGATATAGAAGTTACCATTCCCGACCAGTCAGGTTTTATGGGTCACTAATTAAGCCAAAAAACATTAAACTTTATAACAAAACAACATGAATAACGATAAATTCGCTTTACCTATTTACTGGAACGATTATGAAGACATTGCAATGTCTTTATATGAGAAATTTGGCGATGAATTTACTGAAACAAAAATTTACCGCATCCGTTTTACTGAACTTTTAGACTGGGTATTAGAGTTGCCAAACTTTAAAGGAACTCGTGAAGAAAGCAGCGAAGGCCATTTGGAGCAAATTCAAACTGCCTGGTGCTACGAGTGGAGAGATAACCAATAACCACCAACGCCTAAAGGGGATAATAACGAACAAATGGAGCAGAATTTTACAAGCACTGGTTGGAAAAAGTCCCCTTTAGGGGATTTAGGGGTTATTTCTACCTTTATTTTTGATGTTGATGGTGTACTAACTGATGGCACTGTTCAGGTAACTGATAATGGGCAATCGTTACGCACTTTTAATATAAAGGATGGTTATGCAATGCAACTAGCTGTTAAACGTGGCTATAACCTTTGTATTATTTCTGGTGGCGATGGAATTGCTATGGCTAAACGTTTTTTAAACTTAGGAATTACTGACGTTTTCTTAGCTGCCGGTGATAAAGTAGATATCTTTAATAATTATCTTTCTGATAAAAATATCACACCAGCAGAAGTACTTTATATGGGCGATGATATTCCTGATTTAAAAGTGATGAAGCTTGTTGGCTTACCAACTTGCCCTGCAGATGCTGTTGAAGAAATTAAATCAATTTCTACTTTCATATCTCCATACAACGGAGGTAAAACTGCTGTTCGCGATATTATTGAAAAGGTAATGAAAATACAGGGAACATGGTATGATGAAAATCCAAATGCTGCTGATTCTGGGAAATAAGCCTTATTTTACCTCAGCTTTTTTGTAAAAAACCTTCCTTTTCTTGCACAAAAATTCTTTCTAAATAAATTAATTCTCAAATCTTTTTTACCTGTTTGGTTGTTAAAAGATTGGTGTTTAAGTGTTATTTGAATGCAACAAGTAAGTTACAGTTCAGCTTTAAACTATTGCAGGTTTTTGCATTCAAATAGATCTAAAAAACAACCAAAAATATAGACATTCAAAATAAAATTTGAAGCGTTTAAAAACAACTAAAAACAAAAAAGATGAAAAAATTAATGATGATTTGTGCTTTGTTATTCTCGGTAATAACTTATGCTAATGCGCAGCAAGGTGGTGGTCGTATGGGTGGAACACCTGAAGAACGAGCAAAAAGAAGTACTGATATGTTGGCTGAAAAACTGAAGCTTAGCGATGAGCAAAAAACAAAAGTTTTAGCTATTTATACTGCTCAAGGAGCGGAAATGACTAAAGCTAGAGAAGCAGCTGGTGGTGATATGTCGGGAATGAGGGAGAAAATGACAAAAATGAACGATGAAACTAACACTAAAATCGAAGCTGTTTTAACAGCTGAGCAAAAACCAGCTTTTAAAACCTGGTTAGAAGAACGTAAAAAAGCAATGGAAGCCCGTATGAATGGCGGTGGTAAATAATCCATTAATAAATAATTAAAATAACAAAAGCGGCTTTAGGTCGCTTTTGTTATTTTAGTGGAAAATTAATTTTATTATGCTTCAAAACACACCGATTATACTTGCATCAAAATCTCCACGCAGACAAGAACTTTTGAAACTGATGGGCTTAAATTTTAAGGTAGAGTTAAAGGATGTTGATGAAAGTTATCCTGAAAATTTAAGCCCTGCTGAAATTGCCGTTTACATATCAGAGAAAAAGGCAAAAGCATTTTCTGCCGACGATGAAATTATAATTACCGCAGATACTATTGTGGCTTTAAATGGAGAAATTTTGGGAAAACCAAATGATAAAGCACACGCTAAGGAAATGCTTAAAAAATTATCTGGGTATAAACATGAAGTTTATACAGGCGTTACTTTAGTAAAAGGAGATAAGAAAATATCATTTTATGATGTAACTGAGGTTCATTGTAAAACTGTTACAGAGCGTGAAATCGATTTCTACATAGATAATTATCAGCCTTATGATAAAGCAGGGAGTTATGGTGTACAAGATTGGTGGGGCATTGTTGTGGTAGAAAAAATTAATGGGTCTTACACCAACGTTATGGGCTTGCCAACCGAAAAGCTTTATAACGAGTTATTAAAGTTTATTTAATTTTATTCAGTTTATGGAATAATCAGTTTTATCTCATCATTTGCTTAAAAGATGGAAATGATGAAGACTACAATAACTGAGGTAAAAATAGCAGAACCGTGCTCCCAAAACTGGGATGAGATGGAAAATCGCAATGAAAATAAGTTTTGCCTGTCTTGCCAAAAATGTGTAATTGATTTTTCTGGCTACACAAATGAAGAAATTATTAAAACATTGGCTAATGCAGATTCAGAAATTTGTGGAAGATTATCTCAAACTCAACTTAATCAATTAAACTATTATCTATTGGTAATACCACCAAACAGGAGCTGGATGAAATATCTAGGTGTTTTAGCAATTGGCGCAAGTATTTTTACTCAAGATGCAAAAGCTACCGTTCTTGATAATAAGGTTGAAATTAGTATGCCTGTTAGCGAAAACCCAAAAGTTAAAACGGAAGACATTAAAATCAATCGTATATTTTATGGCTTTATATTTCTAGGAAAGGATAAGCCTGCTGTTGGACTAAAGTTGCAAATAAAAAACACAAAGTTTACGGCGATAACTGACAAAAGTGGCCGTTATCAATTCATAGTTGATGATAATTTCGACCGGAAATCTAATGTTTTGATTATTAAAGAATCTAAGTTCGTTACAGAATTTCCAATGAATTTTAATAGTCCAAAGCAAAATGACTATTATCCATCAACTATTACTGAACCTATGGTTTTGGGAAAGATAATGTATGTGCCAAAAAAGGGCAATAAATTTTTATAACAGGCTTGCTAACACGCCCATTTTTAAGTCATATGTAGACAGTGTTAGTTTATTCAGCTTTGTCCTGCCCATTACATAATTTGTAATTAGTGCCGCTACAACTATCATATCAACACGTAAAGCAATCATTCCGGGCATCGAAGCTCGTTCGTTGTGTGTACTATTTATAAGTTTTAGACTAATTGCAATGTATTCTTCATAATCGAATTTATAAGTTTTAGTCGTGCTTATATCGATTGTTTGATTATTTTTTCTGATAATAAGTTCTGCAAAAGTTTCAAAAGCACCTGCTGAGCCAATTAATATCTTTGGCTGATATTTTTCGCATACTTCGAACAAATCTGCAAGTTGATTTTGGATGTGATTTAAAATTGAGTTTTTGTCTTCATCGCTAATTGGGTCTGATTTGAAAAATTGCTGCATTAACCTTGCGGCACCGGTATCATAACTTTTCTTCCAAATTAATTTCTCCATATCGCAGAGTATAAACTCTACGCTTCCTCCACCAATATCCATAATAAGAGATAAATCTTCTATGGCTCCGCTTAATTTAACGCCGTTGTAAATTAATTCGGCCTCATCATCGCCGCTAATAGTTTTTATATCTATACCTGCAAGCTCTTTAGCGCTAAAAACAAAATCTAAACCATTTTTCGCACTTCTAACAGCTGAGGTAGCAGTTGCTTTAGTAACCTGAACATTAAATTCTGCAATGGTTTGGCTAAATTTCTTCAATGTTTCTATTCCTCTTTCAAATGCCGCTGGAATAATAATATTATCATTTATTCTGCCTTCACCCAATTTTACCGGAACATTCGTTTTGTATAGAATCTCATAGTTTTTCCCATCAGATTTTGCTATAAGCAAATGAAAAGTATTGGTTCCTAAATCGATTACAGCAAAGCGCATATTTATATTTTTGCTAATAAATATCGGGGTAAAATTTTAGAAATCCATGCAAATAACCTCCATCTTTTGCTTACATAAATCACATGGGCATTTCTTTCTATGCCATTAATAATTTGATGAGCAGCTTTTTTTATTGGCGTTACCCAAAATAGGTTATCTCCTTTTGCCATTGCGGTATCCATAAATCCAGGGCGGATATCTAAAATGTGAACGCCTAATTTTTCTTGTTTCGATTTTTTTGATAAACCTTCCAGGTAATTAATCTGGTAAGCTTTTGATGCGCTATAAGCCGGAGCTTTTTCGTTTCCTCGTAAACCTGCAACAGATGTAATTGCTGCAATATAGCCATGACCTTGCCGTCTAAAATACTCGAAAGACCAAGTAATTACGTTTGTAAAAGAACCTACATTTGTTTTAATGGTGTCTTGCTCAATTTGATTATTTAAATCTTCATTTATTTCGCCGTAGCCTGCACTGTAAATTAGCATATCAAAGCCATCAAGTCTCGCAATTAAAGCGCCTAAGTTTTCTATCAAATTAGGTTCGTCGTTTACATCAAAACAAGAAGCGAAAATCTTATTAGGAAGTAAAGCTTCTATTTCGTTTAATAAAGTTTGTCTTTTACCAGTTATGCCTACCGTGTAACCTGCATCAGACATTTCCAATGCAAGAGCTTTACCAATGCCAGAGGTTGCGCCAATAATGATAACTTTTTTCAAAGTTTTGAGAATCTAAAATTTACAAGGAATAATTTTTTATAAAGGTAAGTTCTAAATATCTTTATTCTCTGTATGTTTAAATTGATTTTTTAAAGCTGTTAAAATATGCCTTTTGTTATTAGTTCTTATACCAAAACCATTTCACCATTTCTTTAAAACTTGCCTTTTTACCATACATTAAAATACCAACTCTGTATATTCTTGCGGCAAACCAAACCGTACCAATAAAGCCAATTATTAAAATAAACATTGATAAAGCCAGTTCCCAGTTTGGTACACCATAAGGTAATCTTACTACCATGGCAATCGGTGAAGTAAAAGGCATTATCGAGAGCCAAAAAGCTACATTGCCATATGGGTCGTTAGTGACTACGCTAAGTGAAAGTGCGTAACCTAAAAGTAGTGGCATCATTACAGGCATCATAAATTGCTGCGTCTCTGTCTCGCTATCAACGGCCGAACCAATGGCTGCATATAATGCACTGTAAAAAAGGTATCCACTTAAAAAGTAGAAAATAAAAACTAAAATAATTTTACCTAAATCTAAATTTTGTAAACTCTTTTGTACATTCCCAAGAGGGCCATCATTCATGGCAGCCGCCTGAATTTGCTGAGCAGAAGGGTTTGCTGCCGAAATTTGAGCAGTAGAGGTAACCATTTTTTTAGCATCATCTTTACTTACAAAAACAGTAACAGCTAAAGCAGAAATGGAAAAGGTTAGCACTATCCAAAGCAAAAATTGTGTTAAACCAACCATAGCAATGCCGATAATTTTACCCATCATTAATTGAAAAGGTTTTACCGAAGAAATCATGATTTCAATAATTCGACTGGTTTTCTCTTCAATAACCCCTCTCATCACCTGCACGCCATACAGCATAATAAACATAAACATCAACACGCCAGCAACAAAAGCAATTATAGTGCTTGCTCCAGCACTACTATTTTCTTCTTTACCCGAATCACCAATTTTCTTTGTATCAATGCTAACATTGCTTTTCAAATTATCTAAATCAGTTTGAGAAATACCCGATTTTTTAAGTTTATAATCTCGGATTAAATCTTCAACGGAATCAGAAATTTTTCCGTCTAATGATAAGCCAGCTTGCTTGGTTCCGATTAATTCAATGCCTTTAGGTTTGTCAATATCAAAATCGGGGAGGTACAAAATATAGTCATAATCACTTTTACTAAGGTCTTTCTTTAGCTTTTCAAAAGAATCGTTAACATAAACATAAGTTACGTTTTTGTTCGATGTTAGTTTTTCTGTTAAGATTTTGTTCTCGCTTATTACTGCAATTTTATCTGTTTTATCGTTAATGCCTTTAATAGAGAAATAGATTATCAAACCATAAAAACCAGCTATAATTAATGGCGTTAAAAATGTCATTAAAATAAATGATTTCTTTTTAACTCTCGATAAATACTCTCTTCGTATAATTAGTAAAATTTTGTTCATTGCTTATTTTTTTACACGTTCAATAAAAATATCGTTCATATTTGGGATAACTTCAGCAAGTCGGTTTATTTTAACAACAGGAAGCATCAGGCTTAAAACATCATTAGCTGTATAAGTACCCCTAAGCTTAAATTTTAAACATTTGCCGTCTTTCGTTTCGATGGTTTCCAAAACATCAAATAATTCTGTATTTGTAAAGTTAGCTTCGCCTGAATACTCAATAACATAGGTGTTATTCCTGTATGAAGCCTTAATATCATCAATGGCACCATCCAATATCTTTTTCGATTTATCTATCAGTGCAATGTTATCGCAAAGTTCTTCAACACTTTCCATTCGGTGCGTAGAAAAAATAAATGTGGTGCCTTTTGCATTTAATTCTAAAATTTCATTTTTAATCAAATCTGCATTTACTGGGTCGAAACCTGAGAAAGGTTCATCAAGAATAATCAATTCGGGGTTATGCAGAACAGTAGCAACAAACTGAACTTTTTGCTGCATACCTTTGCTTAAATCTTCAACTTTTTTATTCCACCAGCTTGCCATATCTAGTTTTTCGAACCAAAACTTAATTCGTTTAGTCGCCTCAGCGGTACTTAGTCCTTTTAATTTGGATAAATAGAGTACTTGCTCTCCAATTTCCATCTTTTTATATAAACCGCGTTCTTCAGGCAAATATCCAATTTGATTGATGTGGTTAGAATTAAGCTTTTGTCCGTTAAGTATAACTTCGCCACTATCTGGTGCTGTAATTTGTGTAATAATTCTAATTAACGATGTTTTTCCGGCACCATTAGGGCCCAATAATCCGAAAATTTTACCCTGTTCAACTTCCAAACTCACATCATCAAGCACACGATGAGTTGCATATTGCTTTACAATATTTTTTACACTAAGCATAGTTAAAGTTTTAGTTATGTATTAGTCGCAAAAAGAAGCGAAAGGTTACAGAAAATAATCGGTTTTTGAAAAGTAATTTCAGCAGTATCTTCGTTCTAATAGTGCTTTAATATATCATAATCTTCGCAGTTAATACCTGCCACTTTTATCAATTTAATATTCTTCATAAATAAAACGAAAATTATATGTTTTGATTACTTAGCCCTCGAATATGTAATTAATATTTTTACATGAGTGCTTTGTATTTCTTTTATTTTGGGTTAGCAATAAAAATCATTTTTTTAGGTGCAGATTTCGTGTAATAAAAATAATAGTTGAAATAATATAATGACTTGACTTTTAGGGTTTTATATGTTTTTTATTATAGTGTAAATGTTTGTTCGTCAGGTTTTTGTGATAAGGATTTTGCATTGTACGATTAAAAATTTACTTTCAATTCTATTATAGAATAAATAGATAGATAGCGCTACTTTTTTTACCATCTGAAAAGAGATAACATATTATTTTTAGGTTGCATTAGATGAACTTAAAGAATGTTAGAATATTTAATTACAGCTTAAATAATTACATATGCTGCAAAATGTAAAAAATATTAATCAAAATAGTTTAGATGGTGTTTATCCTGCCTCTGATAACATTCGCCTAAGTTATAATACTTTTGTTAGCCAAGTAATTCCTAGCAAAATGAATTTTTTAAGAAAATTTTTCTCTCGTTCTGAAGAAGAAATAAAACCTGCTAAAGTTGTTTCTATGAAATATCCTCATTTCTGTAAATCAGAAAAGGAGCTTATAGAAAGATTCGGAGGAATTGCTTTTGATAAGCAAATTGATGTAGCAGAAATTATCGGAGAAAATAGCTGGAGTTTAGATATGATTAACTGTGAAATTAACTTCGGCGATAATCTGGTTATCCCTTTTCAAATTTTAGGCTCCTTTTCTCGTTCATCGCAAAGTTGGCTTTGGTCTTGGGCAAATACTCAGGCAGAGATGGCTAACGACTCTTTAGACCATGCATTTAAGCTTAAAAAGTACGGAGAAGATAATAATATCGATTTTTTAAAAAATGATCATTTTGAGGCATCAAATATAGATTTACATTTAATCGGGCTAACTGCATCAGGAATGATGAAATCAAGCGGATATTATATTGCCGATTATGGTAAGGGTGCTATGGTATTTACTTTAAAAAGTGACGCTATAGATAAGATAGCTAAAAATTCCCATGAAAGAATTTTAACCGTTTTTCCTCAGTTAATTTCCGATTTTGATGTCGAACATAAGGCAGCATTAAAATGTTATTTAGAAGAGAAAGGATACAAAATCTCAGTAGAGGAGTATAAAATGACTGGTGTAAAAGGCACTAACCGAATAACTGCTGAATTTGATAAAGATAATATATTAACCAAGTTGAGTGGCTAAAAGCCAATATGAGAAACTAAAAAACCGATGTGAAAACATCGGTTTTTTTAGTTTATAGAATTTAACCTTAATAACTTATTAGGCTAAATTTATTATTCGAAATATTCTTTCATTCTATCGAAGAAACTCTTTTCGTTTTTACCAGGTTGTGGTTTAAAGTTAGCAGAATCGCGAAGTTTTTCTAAAATACTACGTTCTTCACTACTTAAAGCTTTAGGTGTCCAAACGTTAATATGAATAATCTCATCGCCTCTGTTATACGAATTTACTTCTGGTAAACCTTTTCCTTTAAGGCGTAAAAGCTTCCCACTTTGTGTACCCGGTTCGATTTTAATTTTTGCCTTACCATCAATTGTTGGTACTTCAATACTTATTCCTAAAGCAGCATCAGCAAAGCTTAAGTGTAAATCGTAAACGATATTATTGCCTTCGCGTTTTAATGTTTCGTGCTGAGTTTCTTCAATTAAAATAATTAAATCTCCTGGTACTCCACCGTTTGGTGCTGCATTACCTTTACCACTCATGCTTAATTGCATGCCTTCGCTAACGCCGGCCGGAATATTAATTGTAATGGTTTCTTCACCACGAACAACGCCATCTCCATGACAAACATTACATTTTGCAGTAATTTGTTGTCCGCTACCGTTACAGGTTGGGCAGGTAGATGCAGTTTGCATCTGGCCTAAAATGGTATTAGTAACTCTTCTAACTTGCCCGCTACCACCGCAAGTACCACAAGTGCTTACCGATGATTTATCTTTAGCGCCTGTTCCATCGCAGGTTTTACAAGAAATAAGTTTGTTAACTTTTATCTTTTTTTCTGCTCCATGAGCAATTTCTTCAAGTGTTAATTTAACTTTTATACGCAGGTTAGAACCTTTAGCTACCCGGCGTCCGCCACGTTGCTGGCCACCGCCACCTCCACCAAAGAAGCTTTCGAACGGGTTATGGCCTCCAAAAATATCTCCAAAATTACTGAAGATATCATCCATATTCATATTACCACCACCGTAACCTCCAGATGCACTGCTGCCAACGCCAGCATGACCGAATTGATCATAACGTTGCTTTTTCTCGGGATTACTTAAAATTTCATAAGCTTCTGCAGCTTCTTTAAACATATCTTCTGCAGCTTTATCGCCTGGGTTTTTATCCGGGTGATATTTGATAGCCATTTTACGATACGCTTTTTTAATCTCGTCTGCAGGGGCGCTTTTGGTAACGCCTAGTACATCATAATAGTCTCTTTTACTCATCTTTTATTTAATGAATGAATGAGAGAATGATTAAATGAGAAATTCTAGTTCGACCATTCAAAATTCTTTCAATCAAAATTATTTTTTACGCTCCAACTACAACTTTTGCGAAACGGATAACATTATCATTTAAAGTATAACCTTTTTCTACTTCGTCTATTACTTTTCCTTTTAATGCATCGGTAGGAGCAGGAATGTTTGTAATGGCTTCGTGGAAATCTGTGTCAAAATCTTTGTTAATGCTTTCTACATCTTTTAAGCCTTTTTGAGCCAGTGTGTTTTTTAATTTGGTACTTACCAATAAAATACCTTCTTTAACAGGTGCAACATCTGCAGCTGTTTCCATTGCTTTTAAAGCACGGTCGAAGTCATCTAAAACCGGTAGAAGTGATACAATTACATCTTTTCCGGCAGTTTGTAATAACTCTACTCGTTCCTTTTGAGTTCGGCGTTTGTAGTTATCAAATTCAGCATATAAGCGTAAGTATTTATCATTAAGTTGCTGTACTTCAGCTTGTAACTTTTCTTCTACAGTTAGTTCTTCAACTTTTTCTGCATTTTCTTGATTATCAGTATTTTCTGAATTTTGTGTTTCAGCATTTTCTGACGAATTTTCAGTATTCATTATATTTTCTTCTGTATCGTTATTTTTCTTCTTATTAAACATAATATTAGGCTGAATTTTTTTGTGTTAATCGCAACTATTTTGCCATAAACGGAAATCAGCCAAGCTGGCAGATTTATTTGAATTTATCTGAACAGATTGGCTGATTGACTGACAATGAATTTGCGATTTGTAGATTTACGAATTTATATTGGCATGATTCTATTTACGGGTTTGGGATTATGATTTTAGATTTGTAACTCTAAAATCAATATTACTATGATAATGTTTTTTTATTTTAAATCGTCAATCTAAACTCTAAAACTCTTTAGACTATTTGTGCATCTTCGTGAACAACTCCACTTTCGCATTTTATTATACGAGAAGGAAAGGTTCTGATGATATGATAATCGTGTGTAGCCATTAAAACAGCAGTACCATTTTGGCTAATTTGCTTTAGTAAGGTTACAATTTCTTCTGATGTTTCAGGATCTAAATTTCCCGTAGGTTCGTCGGCCAGGATAATCTCAGGGTCGTTTAGCAGGGCTCTTGCAATAACGATACGTTGTTGTTCACCGCCCGATATCTCATGAGGCATTTTCTTGATTTTTGAGCGCAAACCCACTTTATCCAACACATCTTTTATACGTTCGTTAATCAGTTTTTCATCTTTCCAGCCTGTTGCCTTTAAAACAAACTCCAGGTTTTTCTCGATAGTGCGATCGGTTAATAACTGGAAATCCTGAAAAACAACCCCCAATTTACGGCGTAAGAACGGTACCTGGCTTTCTTTCATATCCTTTAAATCAAAGCCTGCAATATTTCCGTTTCCACTTCCAATATGCAAATCGCCATATAAAATCTTAAGCAAACTACTTTTACCCGAGCCGGTTTGACCAATTAAGAAAACGAATTCTCCTTTTTCTATATGTAAATTTACGTTTGAGAGTACTAAGTGTTTTTGTTGAAAAACATCAACATTGCTTAAATGAATTACTGCGTTTTCTGCCATTTTATATTTCTAATTTAGCAATTTGCCCAAAAGGCAAATCTTTTACCATTTTCATAATATAGTCTAGTTTATCGCCTAAACCTAATTTATCAAGAGATTTATCAGGCCTATCCACTCTAAAATATGCAAGTAAGGTAAACTTGTCATCTCTAAGTTGAACGTAATCTGGAATTTTGGCGATGCCTTTTACTTTAATGATGTACATTGAGTTCAAAAGTAGCTATTTATGCTGAAAGCTGAAAGATTATCGAGCTAAGAAAATCCAACCCGAGTAGGTTTCAAAATCTTCGTTGAAATAAATAGTGTAATAGTATGTTCCGACAGGCAAATCTTTCCCATTAAATTTGCCATCCCATGCCTTATATATGCCATTACTTTGATAAACTAGATTTCCGGTTCTATTTACTACTCTTATTTTTGCGTTTATAAAAGCATCAGCCACCTCAATATTCCAGGTATCATTTACACCATCACCATTCGGGGAAAAAGAATTGGGAATAACAATTTTTGGATAAACTTTAATAAAAACTTCATCGGTACTACTTAAGCATCCAGCGTTAGAGACTGCATTTAAAGTGTAAATTTTATTAATTGGAGGTGTAGCTTTTGGATTCAGTTTCGTAGGGTCATCCAAATATTCAGAGGGTGTCCAAAAATAGGTTACATTATCTCCTGTAACTTTTCCATTCAAAATGGTGGATCGGCCATTTAGAATTTTAATATCTGCACCAGCTTCAGCTACTGCGTTTTTGATAACATTAACCTCCCTGACTGATGTTGCAGTACAACCACCATTAGATACCGTTACTGTGTAAGCAGTAGATTCTTTTGGTTTAGCTATCGGATTTGCGACGTCAGAAGCTGAAAGGCCTTCTATTGGCGACCATTTATACGTTATGCCTTCAGGTGCAAATAATTGAACAGGACTATTCTCGCAGATAGTAACTGAGATTGAATCACTCTTAACAGGTTCCAAAACTTGAACTGTAGTAGATGATGAACTTGTACACCCATTTAGTGTAGTGGTTACCGTATAACCGCCAGACATGTTTAATTGTGCATTGGTAATTAAAGGGGATTGTTGGTCAGATTTAAAATCGTTAGGGCCAGTCCAGCTGAAGGTTGTGCCTTCTGTAGCCGAAAGCTGAATGTTTGCGCCGATACAGACAGATCCATTGCTACTTGCTAAAATGCTTGGATTTATTGTAATTACTAATGGAGTGGAAGCAACTCTACAATTTGCTGAATTAATATTTCCACTTTCAGCGACTAATAATCGATATTGATAAATACCTTTAGTCGCATTTGTAAGGTCAATAGTAGTTTGTGTTGAGTTTTGGCCGGGTAAATCTGTCCAGGTTGAACCCGTATTTACCTGCCATTGATAGACTGGACTTAGATAGCCAGGTGAAACATCTGCGTTTAAGGTATAACTTTTAGCATTACCCTCGCATACCTGTATGTTGGCAGATTCATCTTTTATTGAAGGGTTTATTACTGGTCCGCAAGCCCTGAAAGTTATATCATCTAATGCGATATCGTTACCATTACCGCGAGCACCATTATTGGTGATTTTTAATATAATTTCACTATTATTTCCAGTGGGAAATAACATTGCGTACTGTTTCCATTCAGGGCTTTCCGTTTCAGGAATATCGTTTGTATCAAACCGTTTTAAAATAGTTCCTTCTTTATTTTCAATAGTAAAGGTTACATTAGGCTTTGTTTCAGTAGAGGTATAATTTAAAATGTTTACAATCCATGCTGCAAATTCATAAGTGGTTCCTGGGCACAAATTACTTATGGTTGTTTGATAAAATACACCACGATTATTATCTGCATTAATGACCATCATATAGCCATTCTCGTCATTAGGTGTATGATCATCAATCCCAAACCATCCTCCATTAAGTCCTCTGGTACTGTTTGCAATGGTATACTCACCATCATCGGGAGTTCCTGATACATAACGATACCCAGTTGAAGGAACAGTGGGGCCAAAGTTGTTTCCAGAACCAAAATTTATATTTATTACTGGGTCGCCAAGTGCTCCTGTACAAACCTCTTGTCCAAATACTATGGCCGAAAAAAACAGAAAAAGGCCTGTTAGTGAATTTTTAATCAGATTAAACATTTAGAGGAGCATTTTACTGCAATATCTTAATAAAAAATTAAAATGATAACAAATACTCAATTAAATGATTATAAGCTATTTAAAAACTCAACAGTATTTACATTGTCTGCATAATCCCAAAATTTTGGATGCTGGCTTTGCCCAAAATCGAAAGTGTTAATTTTTAATGGTGTTTTTGTAATCACACATTGAATCTGATCGCTTTTAGCTTCTAATTTATCTTCAACATCGGCTAAATTTTTATATTCTTCATAAAAAAGAACGGCCAAAGGTGATGTTAAACTTTCATCTTCTTTTAGCAATAAAAAACCATTATCGAAATGTTTAGCCGCATTTACCAGATAAATGGATTTGTTATAATCGTAGTTGTTGTTGTACTTGAAGTGATTGATTATCGGTTGGTAGCTTTCTATGCCTTCATAAAATTTAGCAATATCGTAACCTTCAGGGAAATAAATTTTAGAAACATTTCTGCAACCCAATCCAAAATAATCAAAAATATCAGCACCTAAATTTTGAATATCTTCAAAGGTTTCATTCCCGTCTAAAACCGCAACACTATTTCTGTTTTTTCTAATAATGTTCGGGACTTTACTGAAATAATAATCAAAGTACCTTGATGAATTATTACTACCAGTTGCAATAACGGCATCAAAATCTTTTAATCTTTCTACATATTCAATTCTATTTTGAAACTCGGGTTCAATTTCGACTAATTCTGAAAGAATTGCTTTAATTAACTTATCATCGGCCGATGAAAGTTTAATTAAAGCGATATTTCCTGTTGCTAAAACACTTAAAACATCATGTAACCCAACCATTGGGATGTTTCCGGCAAGGATTAAACCAATTTTTTTAGGCGTTGAAGTATATTTTACCGATTGAAACCAATTATCTATATCAGCTTCATTAAGCATTTCTGAAAAAGAGATAACAGATTTTTTTATATTCTCTGTAGTGAACCAAGCATTGCTATTTTCGGCTGAAAAAAATGTATTTTCCAATGCGTCAGTAGGTTTAGAAAGTAATTGACCAAGCTTTTTAAAAGCGATTATTACTTTTTCTTGTGTTAAAACTGACATATTTAGAATTATTATTAAGTGATTAAGTACTATATTTGCATCGCAAAGGTAAACTAAGCAAAAGAATTAGACGAAAACATGGCGATTAAAATAACAGATGAGTGTATAAACTGCGGGGCTTGCGAACCGGAATGCCCAAACAACGCAATATACGATGCCGGTACTGCATGGCGTTTTTCTGATGGAACAAATTTAGAAGGCGTAATAGATTTTGGTAATCAACAAATCGAAGCTGACTCAGCTCAAGAAGCGGTTTCTGATGAGGTTTATTACATAGTATCGGATAAATGTACAGAATGTAAAGGGTTTCATGATGAACCACAATGCGCTGCCGTTTGCCCGGTAGATTGTTGCGTTGATGATGAAGATATCCGAGAAACAGAAGAAGAATTATTAGCTAAAAAAGCTTGGTTGCACCAGGAAAATTAAGATTTTGTATTCACTATAAATATAGAAGGCGCTTATTAAGCGCCTTTTTTTTGGAGTAGGATTTTCAATATTATTAATATCAAACAAAACTTCTTGACTTGATACTAATTTTTCCTAACCAACTAACCAACTAACCAACTAACCAACTAACCAACTAACCAACTAATCCAAATCAGATTTATTTGGGATGATTAAAACCGGGCAAGCAGATTTTCTTGCAACATGTTCAGCAACGCTACCCATTAAAAAGTGATATAATCCCGTTCTGCCATAAGTGCCAATAACGATCAAGTCAGAACCCCATTCGTCTGATTGTTGAATAATTCCATGAGCTGCAGTATCAACAACACTTAAATAGGTTGTTTTGATGCCATTTGCAAATTTGTTCTCTACCTCTTTTAATAAGATATTACTATTCTCTTCGCTATTATCGTAGGTTTCTAAAAACACTGGTGCCAATGTTAAATCCGGATTTACATTAGCAGGTATCGGTTCAATGATATTTACAAGGGCAACTTCCGAACCAAATTTTTCGGCCATTTCATAACCAGCTTTGGCTGCTTTTTCTGAACAGGTGCTATTATCTACGGCAATTAATATTTTTTTAAAGTTCATGTTGAGCAGATTTAAATGTTATCATCATAAAAATAACAAATTTGAACACAAAATGTTAGCAGGTGAATGTAATTTATTAGTTTTATGAAATAATTCAACTGAGCAAAAAATGGAAAATCAATATGGTATTTGCAGGGTGGCTATTGCGCCATTAAGGGCAGATGCATCTGATAAAGCTGAAATCGTATCGCAATTATTATTTGGAGATCATGTAGAAGTTATTCAGAAGGAAGAACGCTGGTGGCTGATTCAAAATGGCTATGACGGTTACGAAGGCTGGATGGATTTCAGACAATTATCCCCGATTTCCCAAAGTCAATTTGCAGAGATGCACGATTGCCGGTTATTTGCGCCTAAAAATTATAATAATGTTTTAAAGGCCCAAGATGGCAGTTTATACCATTTAAGTACTGGCAGTAATTTGCCATTTTATAAGGATGGTTGTTGCTATGCCGGAACAGAAAAGTTTGAAGTTACCTTTGAACCTCACAATAGTGAACTGGCAGATTTTGAGAAGGATATTGAATCGACTTCTAAATTTTTTCAGAATGTACCATACTTGTGGGGTGGTAGAAATATTTTTGGTTTAGATTGTTCGGGCTTTGTACAAACTGTTTTTAAACTTTTAAATATTAAATTAAACCGCGATGCTTCGCAACAGGCTGAACAAGGCGAATTAGTTGGTTTTTTAGCAGAATGTAAAGCTGGTGACGTTGCCTTTTTTGATAATGCTGAAGGTAAAATTATCCATGTAGGTATTATGCTAAGCAATAACGAAATTATTCATTCATCGGGAAAGGTAAGAATCGACCCAATAGATGATGAGGGCATTTATAATAAGGAATTGGGTAAATACACACATAAACTAAGAATTATAAAACGTTTTGTGGAGTAATTGAATTAATCTTCCATCTCCCAAACGATAACTTTCCTATCATCACCGGTAGAGATTAAATACTTGCCATCATTACTCCAGATTATTTTATTGATGGAATGTGTATGCCCAAACTCGCCTTTCTCTAAACTTAAAATCTTATACAATTTAAAGTTTTCTGAGTCCCAGATTTTAATGCTTTTATCTTGACTGCTCGTTGCAAAATAGGGTAGTGTGGGGTGGAAAGCAATATCATAAACTGTAAACATGTGCGCTGGGATTGTTTGCAGCAGTTCATAATTTAGTAAATTCCAGATTTTAAGTTGTGCATCTCTACCACCAGAAATTAAATATTTTCCTTCCGGATGATAAGCAAGCGAAGTAACCGGTAAAGAATGGCTTTCTAATTTTGTTTTTAAGCTATAATCGCTTAAATTATAAATTCTAATTAAATGGTCTTTGCAGGCAAAAGCCACTTCCGTTTCATCGGGCGAAATGGCGATTGCCCTAACTGTATCATAAGCAACCTGGAAACGATAAACTTCTTTAAAATCAATTAACGACCAAACTGCAACAGTTCCGTCTTCGCCTGTGGTAAGTAGTTCATTTTTGCTTTTAATCGTTTTAATATTGAAAATAGGCTTTAAGTGTGCATTAACTCTCGCAACAATTTCCTCTTTACCTAAATTGCAAACACTAAACGCACCACTTCTTTCGCCAACAAATAATTGACTATTAAAATGATGTAGACAATAAACAGAACTTTGTACAGGCATTTTTACCTTAACGAAAGCCATCTCAGCTAAAGACCATTCCACCACGCCTTTGTCGTTCCCTGCGCTAAAGAAAACTTCATCTTTATCTGAGTTTGCTAAAGCATAAACCGGGTTTTGGTGTCCAGGAAGGGTTTTTAGGTATTTAAGCATTTTTTAAAGGTTTAGGGTTTAGGGTTTAAGGTTTAAGGCTCGGCCAAATTGCCTTATACCTTACGCCTTTAACCTTCTACCTTACTTGTGTCTTTTCTCTAAATTCTTAGCAATATCTTGTATTGATAAACCTTTCTCTTTTAATAAAAACATTAAGTGAAAAAGTAAATCTGAAGCTTCGCCGATAAATTCTTCTTCGGTTTCTGCTAGTGCTGCAATTACGGTTTCAACGCCTTCTTCGCCAACTTTTTGCGCAATTTTATTTAAACCTTTGGCCCTCATTTTATTGATGTATGAACCCTCAACAGGGTTTTCATATCTATCGGTAATGATGTTTTCTAGCTCGAAAATGAAGTTTTGGTTAAAATCCGTTTTAAAGCAACTTCTACTTCCTGTATGGCAGGTTGGCCCAACCGGATTGGCTTTTATTAAAATTGTATCGTTATCACAATCAATATGCATAGATTTTACGAAAAGGAAATTGCCACTTTCTTCGCCTTTGGTCCATAAACGGTTTTTAGAGCGAGAAAAGAAGGTTACTTTTCCTTCTGCCTGTGTTTTTTCAAATGCTTCGGCATTCATGTAACCCAACATTAAAACCTCTAAAGTTTGCTCGTCTTGTATCACTACAGGAACCCCCCAGCCCCCTGAAGGGGGAGTTTTGCCAAAGTCTACTTGGCTAACGTCAATATTTTTTTCAATCATGCTCTTTAATAATCATGTGTTTCAATTTTAGAAGCAAAAATTCCATAAGATTTTTAGGCTGCTATTTTTACTTTTTATTACTTTATGCTTTTCCAATTTGAGGGGAAATTCCTCCTTTAGGGGGTTAGGGGGTTCTAACCCGAATGCCATTCCTTCTTAATTCTTGTTTTAAATCAGGTATCAGAATTTCGCCATAATGAAAAACCGATGCAGCTAATGCAGCATCAACGTTTGCTTTTTGGAAAACTTCAGTGAAATGTTCCATGTTTCCTGCACCCCCAGACGCGATAATTGGAATATTTATCATTCGGTTTACCTTGTGCAATAATGCACAATCAAATCCAACTTTTGTGCCATCATGGTCCATAGAGGTTAGCAAAATTTCTCCTGCGCCTAAATCTTCAGCTTGTTTAATCCATTTTTCGGTTTCTAATTCGGTAATTAATCGGCCACCATTTAAGTGAACCATATTTTTACCATCAACATATTTCGTGTCGACAGCTAAAACCACAAACTGAACACCAAAAGCTTTTGCCAATTCTTCAATCAATTTTGGGTTACGAACCGCTGCAGAATTGATGCTGATTTTATCGGCACCTGCATTTAACAAGGCCTCTGCATCCGCAAGTTCTGTTATGCCCCCACCAATAGTAAATGGAATATTCAGCTGACGAGCAACTGATTTTACCATCTCAATCATCGTTTTTCGACGTTCATGAGTGGCGGTAATGTCTAAGAAAACCAACTCATCAGCACCTTGTTGTGCGTATTGAGCGGCTAATTCTACCGGGTCGCCAGCATCGCGTAAATCAACAAAGTTTACACCTTTTACTGTGCGGCCGTCTTTAACATCTAAGCAGGGGATAATACGCTTACTCAAACCCCCTCCGCCCCCTAGAGGGGGAACTGCAAATTGCTGAGCCTGCATGGCTTCCTTTATTTTATCCAAAACAATGTTTAAGTTTTTGTAAATTTCTTCGTTTTTGAACCTGATTATCTTTATACCGTAGGCTTCAATTGCTATCTGTCTTTCTAAATCATTATCAGCTACTTCTTTCAGATTATGAATACTGCCATCAAGTTCGATTATCAATTTAATTTCATGACAATAGAAATCAGCAATGTATTGAGATATTGGATGTTGCCTTCTAAATTTTACACCTAATTGTTTATTACTTAAATGCCTCCAAAGTAAACTTTCGGCTTCAGTTACTCTATTTCTTAAAGCTTTTGCATTTTCAAATATTAAGTTAGATGCACCATAAAACATTTTAGGTTCATTAACTCTTAATAAATCAAAATCATCATCTGGTTCAGGATATTTTTTCACTCTTGTATTTCAAGTTTGAGGGGGTAAGTCCCCTTCAGGAGATTTAGGGGTTATATACTTGACAACATCTTCAAATTCCACTCTTTAATTTCTTCGATGGTAATTCTATCTTCATAAATCGCCTTTCCAACAACCACACTTCTAATCGGGAATTTTGCTAATTCGTAAATATCTTCCATAGAACTTACACCACCTGATGCAATTAGTTTAATCATTGGCGAATGATCCAACAGTTTTTTGTATAATTCCACTGCTGCGCCACCTAACTTTCCATCTTTGCTAATGTCTGTGCACAAGAAACGGAAAAATCCCAAAGCCAAACATTTATCAACGTAATCCATTAGTTTAATTGGAGAGCTTTCCATCCAGCCAGAATATTTAATTACTTCGTCTAAAACATCAATTGCGATAACAATGCGGTTTGCATAATCATCTTTCTTTGCAAAAGCCTCGCTTAACGATGCTAAAAAATCAGGATTTGTAATCGCTTGGGTACCTACAATTACACGGTGAATTCCAGCATCAAGCAAGTTTGTAACCTGCTCTATGGTACGGATTCCACCACCGTATTGCACTTTCATCTCCGTTTTTTTAATGATTTCGAAAAGAGATTTTTGATTACTAAAATCGCCCTTTGCACCATTTAAATCAATAATATGAATAAAATCTGTTCCGTTAGAACGGTATTTTTCTATCATTTCGGCAATAGAAACATCGTATTCAGTTTTTTGATTGTAATCACCTTCACGTAGGCGAACAACTTTTCCATCCAAAATATCAATAGCAGGAATTATGTACATTTTTTTAAAGTTAAAAGTTAAAAGTTTAAAGTAACAAAGTGAACCTGATGCCTAAATTCCAACATCTAAATACTAATTACTTTACTTTAAGTTTGAAAAATTTTTTAATATCTGTTCGCCAGCTTTTCCCGATTTCTCTGGATGGAACTGAACGCCATAAAAGTTGTCTTTTTGCACTGCTGCCGAAAACTTCAATCCGTAGTCAGCCGAGGCGATGTCAAAAGTAGGGTTATATTCAATAAAGTACGAATGCACAAAGTAAAATTGTGTATTATCTTCAACACCGTCAAACAACGAATTGTTTTTCGGACTAACCGCATTCCATCCCATGTGTGGTATTTTGATATTCAGCGATTTATCAAATTTTTTAGTTTTCACCGGAACGATGTCTAAAAGCGCAGCATCACCTTCTTCCGAATGTTCTGTAATCAGTTGCATACCCACACAAATGCCCAAAACAGGTTTGCTCAGTTTTTTAATCGCATCAACTAAACCTGTTCCTTTCAATTTTTCCATCGCTGCACCTGCATGGCCAACACCTGGAATGATGATATGTGTGTATTTCTCCAAATCACTTTCGGTGTTTATCATACCATATTGCAAGTTTAAACGCTCCAAAGCTGCGGTTAAAGAGAAAATATTGCCAGCGCCATAGTTTACTATTCCAATTAC
Source organism: Pedobacter jamesrossensis (assembly GCF_042650905.1). Classification (NCBI taxonomy): domain Bacteria; kingdom Pseudomonadati; phylum Bacteroidota; class Sphingobacteriia; order Sphingobacteriales; family Sphingobacteriaceae; genus Pedobacter; species Pedobacter jamesrossensis. Next base: position 41,300 of record NZ_JBHSBY010000031.1, read on the forward strand.
CCCCCAGCCCCCTGAAGGGGGAGTTGAATTTCTATCGTTCATGTTATTTTGCATTTCGATTACTAATTAGAAAATGAATGTCAGTTTTTCAAAGGTTCTGTAGTCCCGCTATTCGTTTCAAGTTATTTATTGGTCTTCGACAGGCTTAGACTTACAATAAAAAAACTTTCCACTGCTATCGGGTTTATATAACAAAGTTTGTTCCCCCAAACCCCCAAAGAGGCTTTTCCTTTCCATCGTTCTTGTTATTTTGCATAAACTATCTTTATTTTTTTCAAAATTGCTATGCCAATTTGCTTTTACCCCCCCCCTTGGGGGTTGGGGGGATTACAATACCCCCTTTGTACTCGGCAAAACCATTTTTTCTGCATCACGCTTTATTGCCATTTTAATGGCTTTGGCAAATGCTTTAAATATAGCTTCAATTTTATGATGTTCGTTATCACCTTCAGCTTTAATGTTTAAATTACATTTAGCAGCATCGCTGAAAGACTTAAAGAAGTGATAAAACATTTCTGTAGGCATATCACCAACTTTTTCACGCTTAAATTCAGCATCCCAAACAATCCAGTTTCTGCCACCAAAATCAATTGCAACTTGCGCTAAACAATCATCCATTGGTAAACAAAAGCCATAACGTTCAATACCTAGTTTATTGCCTAAAGCTTGTGCAAAAGCTTCGCCTAAGGCAATTCCTGTATCTTCAATGGTATGATGCTCGTCTATATGTAAATCGCCTTTTGCAATTACTTCTAAATCTACACTTCCATGTCTGGCTATTTGGTCTAGCATATGGTCGAAAAAGTTTAAACCCGTTTCGATTTTAGCTTTCCCGGTTCCGTCCAGATCCAGATTAATGGTAATATCAGTTTCATTAGTTTTGCGTACATGATTAATTTTTCTACTTCCTGCTTTAAGCAAATTGTAGATATCTTCCCATTTCTGCGTCTCTAAAATAATAATATCTAATAAAGTTTCATGTTTATCTAATGCCTCGGTAGAACCCAATACATCATTCTGACGAAGAAAGATTGCTTTTGCACCTAAATTTTTTGCTAAAACTACATCATTTAATCTGTCGCCGATTACATAAGAGTTTTTCAAATCATAATCGCCGCTTAAGTATTTTGTTAATAAACCTGTTCCTGGTTTTCGGGTAGGTGCATTGTCTTTTGCAAAAGTTCTGTCGATAATAATTTCGCTGAAATTAACACCTTCCCCAGCAAAAGTATCTAACATAAAATTATGAATCGGCCAAAAATTTTCTTCAGGATTTGATGGCGTTCCCAATCCATCCTGATTGGTTACCATTACCAATTCGTAATCCATTTCGCTAGCAATTTTAGCAAGGTAATAAAGCGAACGAGGATAGAATTTCAATTTTGCAAAACTGTCTACCTGTTCATCATCTGGTTCGATGTTTAATGTACCATCGCGGTCGATAAATAAAACCTTTACCCCCTTGCCCCCTGAAGGGGGAATTAAATTTCCATCGTTCATATCAATCGGCATATTTTCACCTTTACTATAGTTAATGTTAGTTTGCTCCATGCTTTAGCTTTGGGTTTTAAAGTCCCCTTTAGGGGGTTGGGGGTTTAGTGCTTTTAACAATTTATCATTTTCTTCTTTTGTGCCAACAGTAATTCTTAAACAACCTTCGCATAATGTAACTTTAGAACGGTCGCGAACAATGATTCCATCTTCAACTAAAGTGTTGTAAATTTTGGTTGCATCAGTAACTGCTACTAATATAAAATTCGCATCAGATGGATAAACTTTTGTAACAATTTTCAGGTTGTTTAACTCGATAAAAAGTCGCTGTCTTTCCGCAACAGATTCTTTGATCCATTCGTTCACTTGAGCGATGTTTTTTAGTGCCTCAAAAGCTAAATCTTGTGTAGCCTGATTGATGTTGTATGGCGGCTTAATTTTGTTCAAAACATCGATAACTTTTGTCGATGAAAAAGCCATTCCTAAACGTAAAGCTGCAAGCCCCCAAGCCTTAGAAAAAGTTTGCAAAACAACCAGGTTTCCGTATTCGGTTAACTCCTGAATAAAGGTCTTTTGTTTTGCATAATTTATGTAAGCCTCGTCTATAACAACAATGCCTTTAAAGTTGGCTAAAATCGTTTCAATATCTGTTCGGTTTATCGAATTTCCTGTCGGATTATTTGGCGAACAAATGAAAATTATTTTCGTGTTTTTATCAATCGTTTCTGCAATTTTTTCTAAATCTAACTGGAAGTTAGGAAGCAGATTTACTTTGCGGATTTCTACATCATTTATGTTTGCAGAAACTTCATACATTCCATAAGTAGGCGGTAGAATTATTACGTTGTCTTTACCCGGATTACAGAAAGCACGGTACAATAAATCGATGGCTTCGTCGCTGCCGTTTCCTAAAAAGGTATTCTCTATCGGCACACCTTTAATTTTGCTAATGGCATCCTTTAAATCAAGTTGTAATGGGTCTGGATAGCGGTTGTAATTTGCGGGTAGGGGAGAACCATAACTGTTCTCGTTGGCATCTAAAAATATCGATGCCTGACCTTTAAACTCATCTCTAGCGGTAGAATAAGGTTTAAGGTTTCTTATATTTTCTCTTACTAATTCGTTAATGTCCATTTTTTTGTGTTTGGGATAAAAGATTAATGAGCAAAGATGAAAGACGTGTTGCCAAAATAGCAACTGACCCATTGATAAATCTGTCCATTTTATCTTTGTTCCTTATTCTTTAATCTTATAGTTACTGCATTTTTGTGCGCTTGTAATCCTTCTGCGGCTGCAAGCGTTTCAACTGTAGGGCCTATATTGTTTAATCCCTTAGTTGATAGGTGTTGAAAAGTGATTTTTTTAACAAAAGCATCAAGCGATACACCTGAATATGCTTTTGAAAAGCCACTTGTGGGTAATGTATGGTTCGTTCCTGAGGCATAATCGCCTGCGCTTTCTGGAGTTAAGTTTCCTAAAAATACCGAACCAGCATTGATTATCAATGGTATAAGACGTTCGAAGCTTTCAGTGGCCAAAATCAAATGCTCAGGGGCATATTCGTTAGAATAATCCATTGCTTCAGTTAAATTATCAACTAAAACGGCATAAGAATTATCGATTGCTTTGGCTGCTATATCCTTTCTTGGTAATATAGAAAGCTGAACTTCAATTTGTTTTAGTGTTTCTGTTATGATTTTGTTTGATGTAGAAACTAAAATTGCCTGACTATCAGTTCCATGCTCTGCTTGAGCGAGTAAGTCTGCTGCTACAAATGACGGATTGGCAGTCTCATCAGCAATCACTAAAACCTCCGATGGACCTGCAGGCATATCAATAGCTACCTTGTTTTGAACCATCGTTTTGGCCATCGTTACATAACGGTTACCAGGACCGAATATCTTATTAACCTGTGGTACAGTTTCCGTTCCGAATGCCATTGCAGCTACGGCTTGTGCACCTCCAATTAAGTAAATTTTGTCTATACCAAGTAGAACAGCGCAGTAGGCTAAATAGCAATTCGTTTTGCCATCGCTTTGAGGAGGAGAACAAACAACTATTTCTTTACAGCCTGCAATAATTGCAGGGGTAGCCAACATCAAAAACGTACTTGGTAAAACCGCAGTTCCACCTGGAATATAAAGTCCAACCTTTTCAATTGCTCTCGATTCACGCCAGCAAACTACACCAGGCATGGTTTCTACTTTATCTTCAACCTTAAACTGCGATTGGTGAAAAGTTTTAATGTTTTGGTAAGCAGTATCAATAGCTTTTTTTGCATCAGCAGGAATGTTAGCTGCAATACTTTTTAACTCCTCTGCATCTAAAAACAGTTTTTCTAAATCAACTTTATCAAATGCTTTTGCAAAATTAAAGAGTGCTTTATCGCCATCGTTTTTAACAGAATTTATGATGTCTGTAACCCGTTCTTCAACCAATTTATCGTCTTCAATTTGTCGAGAACACAGTTCTTTAACCTTTTGTTTAGATAAATCTGTATAATTGTAGATTTCCAATGTTTTATGTTTTATAATTAACTAATAGTTAATGTTTATTTAAGCGATTTTACCCTATTTTTAGGTAATAATCTTCTCAATTGGCATTACCAAAATACCTTCAGCTCCTGCTGCCTTTAAGCTGTTGATTTTATCCCAAAAATCTTCTTCAGCAATTACAGAATGAACAGCAACCCAGTTCGGCTCGAACAATGGAACTACCGTTGGACTTTTAACGCCAGGCAACAAATCCACAACTTTTTGCAGGTTATCTTTTGATACATTTAGTACAACATATTTGTTCGATTTTGCACTAAGTACCGAACGAATTCTTTGTAGTAATTCTGCAACTTCCGGGTTATCAAGTATTGATTTATTTCCGATTAAAACAGCCTCCGATTGCATCACATCTGCAAATGGTTTTAGTCCGTTGCTTTTTAAAGTTCCGCCTGTAGAAACGATGTCAAAAATGGCATCACTTAATCCTAAACCCGGACCAATTTCTACCGAACCGGAGATGGTTCTGATATCAGATTTTATTCCTTTATCTGTTAAGAATTTATCAAGAATTACCGGGTAAGAAGTAGCAATTGCTTTACCGTTCAAGTCTTCTAATTTCTGGATTTCGCTACCTGTTTGAACAGCGATTTTTAAAGTGCATTTTCCAAATCCTAAGCGTTGTAAATATTCTACATCAGCCCTAGTTTCTGTAATTACATTTTCACCAACAATACCTAAATCGGCAATGCCATCTTGTACATATTCCGGGATGTCATCATCACGAAGAAAAAGAATTTCTAATGGGAAATTTTGAACGGTTGATATTAAAGAGCTTTTATAGTTTTCGAAAGAAAGACCACAATTTTTTAATATTTCTACAGATTTTTCGTTTAGTCTACCCGATTTCTGGATAGCAATTTTAAGTGTTTTCAAAGTATTGAATATAGTGTGAACAAGAAATAATTTTACGGAAAAAAAGTTTTGAAGTACAAAACAAACATATCATATCGCCTATCGGCGATGATGTAAATGTAAGTGATGGTTCAAAGTTAATTTCATATATTTATTTCTGCCAGTATCAATGCTTTAGCTGATTAGCGATGGCAAATATAGTGTTTGAAACCGTAAATCAAAAAATAATGGCACTTAATTTGTCAATAATGTATTTTAAATGAATAAACCTATTTTTGCATTAAACTACACGTGTTGAAAAAAAATCGCTTTCTAATTATCCCTTTTATTATTTGTATTTCGGCTTGTAATTGGTTTAAATCGCCACCTGAGATAGGTAAAGTGCTGTCCGAGCATTTTAAAAACAAAATATATAAAGACTTTGATACCGTTGCTTACGATAGTGTTTTCGTAAAAACATTGGATAGTCTTGCAGATGGTTTTGTTAATCCAAAAACCATTAAAGCTTTTTATGCAAAACATAATCGAGAACCTAAACTGATTACAAAATTCTACACTAATGGGGAATTAGATTCGCTAAATACATATTTGGAGAACAGTAAGGTACACGGATTTAACCCTAAAATTTTTAAAGTTGAGGAAATTAAGTCGCTCTTAGAAGAACTTTCTGCTAATAAATTTAAAAAAGTGGATGAGAGTTATCCAATAATAGCAAAGCTAGAAGTTCTTTCTGCCAACGCCTATTTAAACTATAATAACTATTTGAAGTTTGGTGTAGTAAATCCCCGTAATATTTTTTCAAGATATTATATTAAAGTTAAACGTCCGGATAGTGCAGGGATGATTCGCCTGCTCGATTCGGAAAATATTTTAGATACTTTAAGAGCAGTCCAGCCAAAATCAGAACAATATAAGGCATTGCAAGCTGCTTATTTAACTGCAAATAGCGAAAGTGAAAGGAGAATTTTACTTTTAAATATGGAGCGTTTCCGCTGGAAAATGCCCGAAACAGGAACCAATTATATTCAAGTAAATATTCCTGATTTTAAACTGACTTGGTTTGATAAGCAAGATACAGTAATCAGCATGAAAGTTTGCGTTGGTGGTAAGCGTGAAAATGGTTACGATGAGAAGTTAAAGGCCTATGCTAAATCTGGTAATTTAGATGATAAACCGAAGAACCATGAAACGCCTTTATTGTTTAGTAAAATTAACTCAATTCAGGCAAATCCGGTGTGGAATATTCCGGTAAGTATTGCTCAAAGTGAGATTTATTGGATGGCAAGAAAAGACCGATATTATTTATCTAACAGTAATATAAACGTCTATTATAAAGACAAGCTAATTGGCGAGCCAGATACCATCAATTGGAACAGGTATTCGAGAGATAAATTACCATTCAAATTTAAGCAAGGTTCTGGCGGTGGAAACGCCTTAGGCAAGTTCAAATTTATATTTGATAACAGCTCGAGCATTTATCTACACGATACGAATAATAAAAACGGTTTTGGTTTAACTAATCGAGCAATTAGTCATGGTTGTGTGCGTGTAGAAAAGCCTTTAGAGTTTGCAGAAAAATTGGTTGGCGATAGTTATACTTACGACAAGTTAAGGGCTGAAGTTGATTTACCCCCAGTTGATAGTACACATGTTAAATGGTATAAGAAAAGAATGGCTGCAAAAGCCGATACTACAAAATCTTTCCAGTTGAAGCCAGCTTGGTTTGGCCCTAAGAAACAAGTCCCAATAATAATTACCTACATCACAGCTTGGGCACAAAACGATAAAATTGAATATCGTCCTGATGTTTATGAAATGGATGAAAAACTTTGGGTGGCAATGAAGAAATTTAGATAGAAGATGTAGATTTGCCGAATGCAAGATAACCCAACCTTTAATCACCAGGCTGATATTGTAAATAGTGCAATCCGATTTATCAATTCATGGTTTAAGCAATCGAAATCGATAACTGAAGAATTGAGTGATTTCTTTATCCTTCCAGGTGGCAAAGTAATTGGCAAGGATGTGATTATTGCCAGGTTAAAAGGTATTTTTGGTAAATCGGATGAATATGTTGGTGGCCGATACGATATCATCGATACTAATTTCGCATTACTAAACGCCGGAAAAGGGATGGGTTTTGTAGAAGGTGTTGCTGGATTTAGAGCAGTAATTCAAAAAGAATCGAAAATTGTAAGCGGTGCGTTTAAACTGTACTTCGCTCTGCAAAATGGAAGTTGGAAAATTGTAAATATAGAATTTCCAGGATTTGCTTATTAAGTTTAATATTTTCTTTCGGTTAGTACCTCACCAACCTAAAAATAGTTTTCTTATATTCTGTTAACCGCATATCCTTTAAATGAAGGAGCACCAACCACTGGTGCAGTAGAGTAGTCTTTGTAAATTTTAAATGCTTCGCATTAACCATCTCCTTTGTTGGAGATAAGCGTTCAACTATATTAATAAAAATATATGCTTAGAATACTATTTATAGTGTCTGGCTTTACCATTTAGGTAAACAAAAGGTACAGGATAGGTAGACAAAAGGTACAGGATAAGTAAGGAAAGGGTTAACCAAGTGTATAGAAAGGGTTAACTTGTCCGATACTGAATAGGTACATATTTTTTTGGTGGTTAATATCAGCTTAAAAATTATGCTTATGCACAATAACTAATACGCAGACTTTTTTTATGTTTAATAAAAACGAATTTAGGTGAACGACTTTATTACAATTGTAATTCTCCACTTTCCATATTTTTTCTATCTTTGATTTTTAATGAATTTCCTTTATCCGGGCTTTCTTTTTGCACTATTATCGGTCGCTATTCCGGTCATTATTCATTTATTCAATTTCCGAAAATTTAAAAAGGTTTATTTCTCTAATGTTCAGCTTTTAAAAGAGGTAGAACAACAAAATTCATCAAAAGAAAAGCTTAAAAACCTGCTTATATTATTCTCGCGTATTTTGGCGCTAATCTTTTTGGTGCTTGCATTTGCGCAGCCCTATATTCCTTTAAATCATCAAAAAATAGCCGCTTTAAATAATTCAGTAAGTATTTATATTGATAATTCTTACAGCATGGAAGCCATTAATACTGATGGAAACCTGCTTGATGAGGCTAAGCGTAGGGCAAAGGAATTAGTTAAGGGTTTTGGCGTAAATGATAGATTTCAGTTATTAACGAATGATTTTGAGGGAAAACATCAACGTTTGTTAAACGAAGAAGAATTTTTAAAAGCTTTGGATGATGTTAAAATTTCTCCATCAAATAGAAATTTACAGCAAATCTTAAACCGACAAGGAAATGTTTTAACAGGTTCGGCAAATAAATATAGTTTCCTGATTAGCGATTTCCAGAATAATATTGCTCCAGCGAAGAAACTCGAAACCAAAACCGGTATTCAATATTCTTTTCTGAAATTAAATGCTACAGCTTTAGCAAATGTGGCGGTAGACAGCGTTTGGATGCTTTCGCCAAACCATCAACCTGGAGCAAATGAAAAATTAGTGGTTCAGCTGAAAAATTATTCGGAAGAAGAAGCCATAAATATTCCGCTAAAGTTAACCATCAATAATCAGCAAAAAGGTTTAAGTTCGGTCACTATCCCTGCCGGGAAAACTAAAAAGGATACTTTAAGTTTTTCCGGGTTAAAATCTGGATGGCAGAAAGGGGGCATCAGCATTAAAGATTTTCCGGTAACTTTTGACGATTCTCTTTCTTTCAGCTTCAAGGTTGATGAAAGTTTACCAGTTTTGAGTATCAACGGAGCTACCGCAGGCAATTTTATTAAAGCACTTTTTGCGGCAGATAAATATTACAAACTCACAGAAAATGCAGAAAGCAATATAAACTATAGTAATTTTGCTGATTTTGGTTTAATCGTTTTAAATGGATTAAAAAACCCATCAACAGGTTTAGCGCAGCAATTAAAAGCTTATTTAAAAACTGGTGGTTCAGTCGTAATATTTCCAGATTTAGATGCAGATATTCAGGCTTATAACTCCTTTTTAGGCAGTTTATCTTTACCTCTGATACAAAATTTAAATACTACGGTTACCAAGGTTGACAAAATTGATTTGCAACATCCAATTTTTAGAACTGTTTTTGAGGAAATTCCTAAAAACCTTGATTTACCAACTGTTAACCGGTATTTCAGCTTTGGCGAAAATAATACCTCGAATAAAGAAAATATTATGTCTTTGCCTGGTGGAAAATTGTTTTTCTCGAAATACGGCATAGGAAACGGACAGGTTTATTTATCATCAACAGGTTTAAATACTAACGATGGTAATTTTGCACGTCATCCTGTTTTTGTGCCATTAATGTATAGGCTAACCTTAAACAGTGGTATCGAAAATGCACTTTACTATAATCTTGGTAATGATAATACCTTAGCCAGCAAACGCATTAATCTGGGTAAAAACCAGTCATTGAAACTTACGTCTAATAACTTCGAAACCATTCCAGAAATAAGACAAGTTGATGGTAAAACGTTAATATATACTGCCGACCAAGTCAAAAAATCAGGATTTTACAAATTATCTTTAGCCGATTCGCTTATTGCCGTTTACAGTTTTAATAATGGAAGATCAGAATCAGATATGCATTATCTAACTAAAGCCGAACTTGATAATCTGGCAGAGAAAAGTAATTTAAAAATTTACGATACCGATAAAGATGCAGTGAAATTAATTGCTGGTACAAATAAAATCGGACAAACATTATGGAAACTTTGCCTAATTTTGTCGCTGATTTTTATTGCAGCAGAAATTCTGCTCATCCGATTTTTTAACAACCCTAAAAAAACAATATGAATCTCCTTGTACAGCAAGTAACTATTGCCGACCCGCAAAGTAAATTTAATAAGCAACTATGCGATGTTAGGATAGAAGATGGGAAAATTAAAAGCATAGGCAAGTTATCGCCAGAGAAAAATGAAACGGTTTTCGATGCAAACGGTGCTTTCTTATCGCCAGGTTTTTTCGACTTAAATTGTGTAGCTGGCGACCCGGGTTTCGAAACTAAAGAAGATATTGAAACCTTAACAGCTGCAGCTAAGGCCGGTGGCTTTACAGGTTTAGCATTATTGCCTCAGGCAAATCCTGTTGTGCAATCGAAATCGCAGGTAGAATATGTTATTAACAAAGCCAAAAATAATCTGGTTGATGTTTTGCCAGTTGGTGCTATCAGTCAGAATAGAGAAGCAAAAGAACTCGCAGAATTGTTTGATATGAAGCAAGCAGGTGCGGTGGCTTTTTCTGATGGCGATAGAGCGTTACAGGATGATGGCTTTATGAGTCGTGCGCTACAATATGCAAAAGGATTTGATGCATTATTGATGGTTTATCCAGAAAATAAATCGATAGCCGGGAAATCTCAAATCAACGAAAGTAAAAATTCTGTGCTTTTGGGTATGAAAGGTTTGCCAGCGTTGGCAGAAGAAATGCATATTGCCCGCGATATTTTCCTGGCACAATACAATGAAACTAAAATTCACATCAGTAATATTTCTACAGCTGGTTCAGTTGCTTTAATCCGCAAGGCTAAAAAAGATGGCGTTCAGGTTTCTTGCGATGTTACGGCTCATCATTTAGTTTTTACAGAAGAACTTTTAAGCGATTTTGATAGTAATTACAAAGTTAAACCACCTTTACGTGGCAAAGCTGATGTAAAAGCTTTAATTGCCGGTTTAAAAGACGGAACGATTGATGCCATTACTTCTCAACATCGACCAGAAGAAATCGAATTTAAAAATGTAGAATTTGAAATCGCACATTATGGTATTATTGGTTTGCAAACTGTTCTGCCTTTGTTGATAAAAGCAGGCTTAGACGCAAACCTAATTGCAGAGAAATTAAGCATCAACCCAAGGAAATTACTAAATTTAAATATTCCGGTTATTGAAGAAGGGGCAACCGCAAACTTTACGGTTTTTAGTCCGAATGAAAAATGGTTGTATAATGCCGCAAGCAATTATTCGAAATCGGCTAATAGTCCGCTTTTAGGTACAGAACTTACTGGAAAAGTAACTTTGGTTTACAATAATAGTAAGGTAGAAGGCTTAAAGGTTTAAGGCAAAAGGTTAGAACAACTAAAGAGAAAGAAAAATTTTAAAACAAATAATATTTACGTTTCGCAGTCCCTCCCCTTTGGGGAGTGGCGGGGTGGGGCTTCTAAAAATCTTATTATGGATAACAGAGTAAAAAAAGCACTTAACGCTTCAATAAATAAATATGCACAGCTCGCTGCGGTAGACGCTGGAAATTTCGAGAACGAACTGATTTCGGCATTTGAATTGGATGTTAACTTTATGGATAAAGTAACTGCATTTGATGCGGTTTTCGATTCACATCCAAAATTTGAAGAGTTAAGAGAAGTTTTCTTCGATTTATTGATGGTTAACTTTTTCAGCAGCGACGTTCAGAAATTAGAAGAAGATTACCTCGAAAGTGATGAATGGGCAAACATTGAAGAAGAAACTATTGATAGAGGTTCAGAACTTTTAAACCTTCTGCTTTACATGAAAGAATGTCATGATGAAGATTTAGATCCTGAATTGGGCGATTTCTTAAAAGAGTTTTTATTAGTTGAGGATGATGAGTTTCAAGATGAATTTGAAATTTATGAAGAGTTAATAAGCAATCAGCAACTTGCAGAAAGCAGCATAGAAGAGATTTGCAAAACTTCGCCAACATTAAATATTAGTGATGAAATGAAAGAATTATTTGTTCCTTTTATGGCATTTTTTCTTGATACAGAGGGAAGTGCAACATCAATTAAAGAATTAGAACAATTTAGTAGTAACAAAGCTTTCGATACTGCATCTTATGTATTGATAACAACAATTAATAACTAAAACTAAACGAACTCATGGAAACAACAGAAACAGCAGTTAATTTAAAAACAGAAGCGTTAAAAAACGGCGCAATTTGGGGCGGTATCAACGTAGTAATTTTCTTAATCACCTGGTACATTATGCCAAGCTTAATGAGTTCTTATGCTTATGGCGGATTGAGTTTTGTTATTGGAATTGCACTTGCGGTTTTCTTTTGTATTGATATGAGAAAAAAAGCTGGCGGATATTGGACTTTCGGGGAGGCTTTATTCAAAATTTTTGTAATGTTCCTATTATCAATGGCAATTATGTATGTTTTCAATATTGTTTTTGGAAAATACATAGATACCAGCTATCCTAGCACAATGAAAGAAATGATTATGACTAAAACCGAAAGTACATTCAAATCTTTAGGTATGGAAGGCGATGCAATGGATAAAGCAATTGCAAGTACATCAGAAAGCATTGACAAACAATTTACACCTACTTTTAGTCAGGCAATTGTTGGCTTTGGTATTTCGGCAGTATTCTATTTTATTGGAGCAATAATCTTTTCATTAATTTTCAAAAAGACGAGACCAGTTTTTTTGGCTACAAGCGAAGAATAACCAGTTCTTTATAAAAATTTCGAACGTGCAAGTTTTATCATTTAAATTGATGAAATTTGCACGTTTTAGTTTGTAATTGGATCAAAATTGGCAAATTTTTATATAATTTCAGGATGTAATGGAGCGGGGAAAACAACTGCGTCTTTTACCGTTTTGCCAGAGATGCTCAACTGCAAAGAATTTATCAATGCAGATGAAATTGCTAAAGGAATTTCTCCCTTTAGACCAGAAAGTGTGGCAATTCAGGCGGGAAAAATAATGCTTTCGAGAATCGAAGATTTGATGAACCAGAATGCTGATTTTGCAATCGAAACAACACTTACTACAAAATCTTATCTCAATACAATTAAAATAGCTAAAACTAAGGGGTATAAAATTACCTTATTGTTTTTCTGGCTTAATGATGTAGAATTGGCAATAGAGCGTGTTAGAACCAGGGTTTTAGAAGGCGGTCATAATATTGCAGTGGATGTAATCAGACGGAGATATTTAAAAGGAATAGAAAATTTATCAAAATTTACATCTGTTAGTGATTATTGGCTATTAATTGATAATTCAGCTGGCACTCCATTATTTATTGCCGATGGAAACCTTGAGCAAGAAATTACTATATTTGATGATACAAAATTCAACATTTTAATATAAAACGATGGTAAATTCAATTGATGATAACCTTAAAATGCGTGAAAAAATTCGTGCAGGCCTTGATTTAACATTCAAAAAATTGGTTGCCTACAAAAAAAATAACGATGGTCTTTTTGTTTTTTCAAGTAACGGTAAGATCTTAAAAGTAAAAGCCAAGGATATTAAATTATAGCAGTGAACAAAAATTTCGAACGTGCAAGTTTTATCATATAATTTGATGAAATTTGCACGTTTTATTTTGAACAAACCTCATGGGTTTTAAAAACCCATGAGGTTTAAATATTAAAAATGGATATATCAGTTGTAGTACCTTTATATAACGAAGATGAATCTTTGCCAGAATTAACGGCATGGATTGATAAAGTGATGACAGAAAATAATTTCAGTTACGAAATTATTTTGGTTGATGATGGCAGTACCGATAAATCGTGGGAGGTGATAGAGTCTTTAAGACTACAGAACGATGCAATTAAAGGCATAAAATTTCGTAGAAATTATGGTAAATCTGCCGCTTTAAATGTTGGTTTCGAAGCTACGCAAGGTGATGTAATTATTACAATGGATGCCGATTTACAGGATAGTCCTGATGAAATTCCTGAACTTTACCGCCGAATTAAAGAAGAAAAACTTGATTTAATTTCTGGCTGGAAAAAGAAACGTTACGACCCGATTACTAAAACCATACCTACAAAGTTATTTAATGCCGCAACAAGGAAAATGAGCGGTATCGAATTAAATGATTTCAATTGTGGTTTAAAAGCGTACAGAAGTGATGTTGTAAAAACCATCGAAGTTTATGGCGAAATGCATCGTTATATTCCGGTAATTGCTAAATGGGCAGGCTTTAGTAAAATTTCAGAGCAGGTTGTAGAGCATAGAGCCCGTAAATATGGAACAACCAAATTTGGTTTCAGCAGGTTTATAAATGGGTTTTTAGATTTACTTTCTATATTCTTTGTAGGTAAATTTGGTAAACGCCCAATGCACTTTTTTGGTTCTTTAGGTGTTTTGAGTTTTTTAGCAGGAACAGTTATGGCGCTATATATGATTGGTATTAAACTTTATCATATTGCAGCTCATATTCCTTACAAAAGAGAAATTACCGACCAACCATTGTTTTATATTGCGCTTGTTGCAATTGTAGTTGGTTCGCAGATGTTTTTAACGGGTTTTGTTGCAGAACTTGTAAGTCGTAACGCACCAGAAAGAAATCAGTATTTAATAGAAAAAAGAACCCCCTAGCCCCCTGAAGGGGGAATTCCAGGCAAGGGTAAATATACATCGGCATATATGGTTTGCGAAGTTTTAAATTTAATTATACGCTCAAATTTTACTTTGGGTTTTAACTCCCCCTTCAGGGAGCTGGGGGGTATATGTTCTTTTCTATAATAATTCCACTTTACAATCGCCCACAAGAAATTAATGAGCTTTTGTTTACATTAACTAAGCAAACTTATCTACAGTTTGAGGTTTTGGTTATTGAAGATGGTTCTAAAAATGATGCGAAAGCAATTGTAGAAAGTTATGCTAACAAACTTGATGTAAAATATTATTTTAAGGAAAACGCCGGACAAGGTTTTGCCCGTAATTTTGGTTTTGAAAGAGCCAAAGGTGATTATTTTGTAATCTTCGATTCAGATTGTTTAATTCCTTCAAATTACCTGGAGATTGTTAAGAACTATTTATACGAGCATGATTTAGATGCCTATGGCGGTCCGGATGCTGCACACGAAAGTTTTACGCCAGTGCAAAAAGCAATTAGCTATTCTATGACTTCGCCATTTACAACAGGAGGAATTCGGGGTAATAAGAAGCATGTTGGTCGGTTTCATCCACGCAGTTTTAATATGGGCGTATCTCGTCAGGCTTGGGAAAAAGTTGGTGGTTTCATTCTAACTCGTTTAGGCGAAGATATAGAATACAGTATCCGCATTCACGAAAATGGTTTCAAAATTGGTTTAATTCCCGATGCTAAAGTTTATCATAAAAGAAGAACGAGTTTCGGGCAATTTTATAAACAATTGCATTTCTTTGGCAGGGCGAGAATTAATATTTATAAACACTTCCCAAAAGAACTTAAACTGATTCACTTTTTCCCTGCAGTGGCAACAGTTGGAATGATCACAACATTGCTAATGAATATCTTTTATCCGCCTTTAGCGTATGTTTTAGATTTCTTGGTAATATTATACTTTATGTTGATATTTTTTCACTCCTGGTCTGTAAATAAATCGTTAAAAGTTGCATTTTTGAGCATCATTTCTTCATTCATCCAATTAACTGCTTATGGCTTAGGTTTTATACAGGATTTATTTAAAAGAGTGGTATTTAAACAACAATGATAAATTATCTAAAAGAAAGTACGTTTGCCGTTAACGATGTGATTCAAAAGGCTTGGGGCATCACTAAAAAACATTATTTCTCTATAGCTACGCTGTGTTTTTTAATGTTTATTACAGCAAGTGCATCTAGCTTAATGGCCTTTTTTATAAAGGATGTTAGTAAGGTTTTAAGCTTTTTCATGGTAATTATTTTTATCATGTTGTATTTCACAATTAACCTATCACTATTTAAATACATATTTCATTTAATAGATAATGAGGATGAAGACGTTACAATTGTGGGTACATTACCAACCAGACATCAAATTATAAGGTTTTTAATTGCAACACTTTATTTTGTTGGCTGTATTTTATTTGTTGGGCTGTTATTAGTTCCAATACTTTTCGTTTTAGATCCTATTTTGCGCTATTTAGTAAACATTGGCTGGGTAGAAGACTTTACCTCAACAGGTAAAACGATTACCAGTATTGCAATAGGAATTGCTTTAGTCGCTATTTTTATAACATGGTTAAGAATTTCTTTCTTCCCTTTCTTCATTATCGATAAAGGTGCTGCACCATTCGAGTCGATTAAATTAAGTTTAGCAACAACTAAAGGGAATTTCACTAAAATCTTGCTACTGCTAATGGTTTTGGGTGGCGGATATTTAATTTATCTATTATTAAATTATTTACAATTACCATTCATTGCATTTATAGTAAATATTCTAAGCTCATTTATTATCGTTCCACTATCAAGTGTTGCATTAACTGTGGCTTATCGTAAAATATCAAGCGAATATAAAGGAGATCAACATCCGGATATTTTGCATAATATTGTTTAACCCCCCAACCCCCTGAAGGGGGAGTTCAAATCCGATAAAAATTATGCAGATAGGTAAATACGATCGAAAGGCAAAGCCCCCTTCAGGGGGTTGGGGATTTAAAGCAGCATTAAGTAAACCATTTGCAGCGGTTGCGGTTTGGCAAGTAAACAAATGGAAGCATAATGCGGTCGAAGCTCAAAACAAAATATTATCAAAACTGGTTGAAAGTGCTCGTGAAACTGCTTTCGGAAAAGACCATCTTTTTAATGAAATAAAAAACTATTCCGATTTTAAGAAAAACGTACCTGTTCAGGATTACGAAGGACTAAAACCTTATGTAGACAGAGTTGTAGCTGGCGAAGCTGATGTACTTTGGAAGGGGAAACCACTATATTTTGCCAAAACATCTGGAACAACTTCTGGCGTAAAATATATTCCGCTTTCTAAAGAATCGATGCCTGAGCATATAAAGGCTGCTCGAAATGCTATTCTAACGTACATCAACGAAACGGGTAAAACAGATTTTGTTAATGGTAAAATGATTTTTCTTCAAGGTAGCCCGGTTTTAAATGTTAAAAACGGAATTAACGTAGGCCGCCTTTCGGGTATTGTGGCGCATCATGTTCCTGCATATTTGCAAAAAAATCGTTTACCTTCTTACGAAACCAATATTATTGAGGATTGGGAAGAAAAGGTTGATGCAATAGTTGATGAAACCATTGACGAAGACATGACTTTGATTTCAGGTATTCCGCCTTGGGTTCAAATGTATTTTGATAAGCTTTCAGAAAAATCGGGAGGTAAGAAGATTGCCGATGTTTTTAAAAATTTCAGTCTGTTTATTTATGGAGGTGTAAACTTCGAACCTTATCGTGCAAAAATTGAACAAAGCATTGGTAAGAAAATAGATTCTATTGAAACTTACCCTGCATCTGAGGGTTTTATAGCTTATCAGGATTCTCAAAAAGATAAAGGACTGTTATTATTGGCTGATGCAGGCATCTTTTACGAATTTATTCCTGCTGATGAATATCATAATGATAATCCAACCAGATTATCGCTTGGCGAAATAGAATTAGACACTAATTATGCTTTAGTTTTAAATACGAATGCAGGTTTGTGGGGCTACAGTATTGGAGATACAGTTAAATTTGTATCTAAAAATCCACATAAAATTGTGGTTACTGGTCGCATAAAGCATTTTATATCTGCCTTTGGCGAACATGTAATTGGAGAAGAAGTAGAATATGCACTTTTGAGTGTTGCAAATGAAGAAAATATAGAAATAACAGAATTTACGGTTGCACCACAGGTTAATCCAAAAGAAGGAGAATTGCCTTATCATGAATGGTTTGTAGAGTTTTCTACCACACCTAAAGATATGGCTGCTTTTAGTAAAAAGGTTGATTTAGCTTTGCAAAAGAAAAATATTTATTACTTTGACTTGATTGAAGGGAATATTTTGCAGCCGTTAATTATTCGTACTTTGCAAAAAGATGCTTTCGTTAATTATATGAAAAGCGAGGGAAAATTGGGCGGGCAGAATAAAGTGCCAAGGTTAAGTAATGATAGGAAATTGGCGGATGGATTGGGGAGATATGTTGTTTAATGGTTTTATTGTTATATTGTTGCATGATTCCCTGTTGCAACTTTAAACAATAAAAAATGGAACAGAATTATTTGCAATTGAATCAAATAACCGCTTACAAAAAATCCTTTCATCTTAGTAATTTGATATGGGAACTTACGTCGAAATGGGATAGTTTTGCGAAATAGAGAAAGCAAAAGTTAGGAAATTAATAAGCGAGGAAGATTAAAATAATATTTTTTCGATATTAGAAATTTTGCCAAAGGAAATTCATCAGCTAATAAAATTTACAAACGAAAAATTAAAAATTTGAGTTTCATGCATTTTAGAAAAAGCAATGAAATGATAGAAAGAAATAACAATTGAGCGATATAACAATAAAACAATCTGTTAAAAATATAATCATACTAGGTTCTACAGGAAGTATAGGAACGCAGGCGCTCGAAGTAATTCGAGATAATCCTGCAATCTTTGAGGTTTCTGTATTATCTGCGCTAAAAAATGCTGAATTACTTATTCAACAGGCTAAAGAATTTAAGCCTGATGTTGTTGTAATTTGTGATGAAAGCAAATATCTTGAAGTTAAGAACGCTTTAGCCTCCTTTGATATTAAAGTTTTGGCGGGAGAAGAAGCCCTAACAGAGGTTGCGGTTCACACAAAAGGCGATATCGTACTAACTGCATTAATGGGTTCAGTTGGTTTAAAGCCAACAATTGCAGCTATAAAGGCTGGAAAAAACATAGCGCTTGCAAATAAGGAAACCTTAGTTGTAGCTGGCGAATTGGTTACACAACTGGCTACGGAGAATAATGTTAAAATTCTTCCGGTAGATTCAGAGCATTCGGCAATTTTTCAATGTCTGGTAGGCGAGGAAAAAAACGAAATCGAGAAAATTTATCTTACTGCATCTGGTGGACCCTTTTTAGGTAAAAACAAAGATTTTTTATCAACTGTAAAAAAAGAGCAAGCTTTAAAACACCCAAACTGGGTAATGGGCGCCAAGATTACCATCGATTCTGCTAGCATGATGAATAAAGGCTTAGAAGTAATCGAAGCAAAATGGTTATTTGGTTTAAATGTCGACCAAATCGATGTAATTGTTCATCCACAATCTATAATTCATTCGTTGGTGCAATTTACTGACGGTTCGATGAAGGCACAAATGGGTGTTCCTGATATGAAATTGCCAATTCAGTACGCAATTAATTATCCCGATAGGCTAAAAAACAATTTTAAACGTTTTAACTTCTTGGATTACCCAAATTTTAGCTTTCAAAAAGCCGATATGAAAACATTCAGGAATTTAGAACTGGCCTATAATTCTTTAAGTAAAGGAGGAAATATGCCTTGTATTTTAAATGCGGCTAACGAAATTGTAGTGGAGGCATTCTTGAATGATAAAATTGGATTTTTAGAAATGAGCGATGTAATTGAGCGTTGTATGGAGGAAATCAGTTTTATTCAAAATCCGCAATTGGACGATTATTTAGAAACTGACAAACATAGCCGTATCTTAGCGGCCGAATTAGTAACAAAAAGTATAAATTAACATCTAACATAAAAATTTTATAATAGAGTATGAATGGATTGATTATGGCGGGGCAGCTGCTGCTCGGATTGTCTTTATTAGTAATATTACACGAATTGGGGCATTTTCTGGCGGCCAGAGCATTTGGTATCAAAGTAGAAAAGTTTTATTTATTTTTTGATGCATGGGGTTTTAAACTTTTTAGTTTCAAAAAAGGAGATGTAGAATATGGAGTGGGATGGTTGCCTTTAGGTGGCTATGTAAAAATTGCCGGAATGATTGATGAGAGTATGGATACGGAGCAAATGTCTCAACCTGCTCAGCCTTGGGAATTTCGCTCTAAACCAGCCTGGCAACGCTTAATTGTAATGCTTGGCGGTATTATTGTAAACGTAATTGTGGGTATAGTCATTTTCTGGATGCTAACTTTTAAATACGGTGAAACGTTTACACCAAATAGTGCCGTGGTAAACGGTATTCAGGTTGGTAAGGTTGCATCTGATATTGGTTTAAAGAACGGGGATAAAATATTAGCAATTAATGGTAACAAAGTTATTCGTTTTGAAGAATTAAAAAGCTCGAAAGTTTTAATGGGCAATACCATGCTAACGGTGATTCGTGGCGATAAAACAATCGAAATTAAAGTTCCAGATGATTTTCTGAATAAGGTAGCAGATGGTAAGAGTTTGTTTGCTGAGCCTCGCTTAAAAAGTATTGTAGATAGTTTAATGACTGGCTATGGTGCAGAAAAAGCAGGTATGAAAGTTGGTGATAAAATTACCGCTGTTGACGGTGTTCCTGTAAACTATCAGGATGAAGTAAAACCTCTTGTATTAAAGAAGAAGGGAAAAACTGTTGCGGTTTCAATTGAAAGAAACGGACAGCCGCTACAGTTAAATGTTAATGTTGACACTGCTGGCGCTATCGGTTTTTACGGTCACTTTAACGAAATTCAACGCAAAACTATAAATTACAGCCTTTTTGCCGCACTACCTATTGGTGCAAATATGGCCTGGAGTACCTTTATGGATAACGCAAAGGGCATTGGTAAAATGATAACCGGTAAAGTTAGCGCTCGTAACATTAGTAGTCCGATTGGTATTGCAAAAGTTTATGGTAGTACATTCGACTGGGTTAAATTCTGGACTTTAACGGGTTTAATTTCAATGGCATTAGCTTTTATGAACTTGTTGCCAATTCCTGGTTTAGACGGGGGTCATGTAGTGTTTCTTTTAATCGAAATGGTGCAACGCAAGCCAGTAAGCGAAAAAGTGTTAGAAAAGGCTCAAATTGCTGGTTTTGTGATATTGATAAGTTTAATGGTGTTTGCTTTTGGTAATGATATTTTAAAAATATTCGGTAAGTAAAACCAATTTTATATAATTGCCGCAGCTATTAGAAATTAAAATTCTATTAGTTGCGGCTTTTTTAATTTATACCCATGAGTGAGCAAAAAAAACAACCTAATTATTTTGAGTTCTATGAATTACCTATCCAGTTTAACCCTGATTTAAATACGGTAAAAACAAAATTCTATGCTTTTAGTAAGAAGTTTCATCCTGATTTTTATGCGAATGAAAGCGAAGAAAAGCAACAGGAAGTTTTAGAATTAGCTACATTAAATAATAAAGCATATCAAACTTTAAGTAATCCAAAAAAACGTTTGAAATATGTTTTAGAATTAAAAGGTATCGTAGAAACGGATGAAGGCTATCAGCTGCCTCAAACCTTTTTAATGGAAATGATGGATATAAATGAAGCTTTGATGGATTTAGAATTTGAACCAGATGTTGAAAAAATGATTCAGGTTAAAGCAGGTATAAGTTCAATTGAAAATCAGTTATCATCAGAATTAAATAATTTAGTTGTTAAATATGATGAAACTAGTGATGAATCTTTGTTTCCTGCAATTAAAGACATTCATTATAGAGAAAAATACATTGCCAGATTAAAAGAGCGTTTAAATCCGTAATATTCTGCGGTTAACATGGTATTGTAAAATCATTTATTAGTTTTTGATTGCCATTCTGTTTGCCTTACTTTCGGGAAAACAATCAGATATATGAGTTCTCTTTCCATTTTTAGAAAAGTTGCTGTTTTAGAAGGTATCTCTTACTTGCTGTTACTATTCGTAGCCATGCCTTTAAAATACTTTGCTGATATGCCTCTGGCTGTTAAATACACTGGTTGGGCACATGGGTTATTATTTGTGCTGTATGCAGCGTTATTAGTTTTAGCCTGGCAAGAGCAAAAATGGAAGTTTGGTAAAGCAGTTTTGATTTTCTTAGCTTCTTTATTGCCGTTTATGCCTTTCGTTGTTGATAGAAAATTGAAAGACGAGCGGGCATTATAATTGAATCACAACGGATTAAGATCTATTTTGAAATAATTTTGTGATTTAGCCTTTCGTTGCATACATTTGCATCCCCGCACAATAAGAATGCCCAGTTGGCGGAATTGGTAGACGCGCTGGTCTCAAACACCTGTGGGAAACCGTGCCGGTTCGACTCCGGCACTGGGTACATTAAACCCTCTCTATGTTATTTAGAGAGGGTTTTGTTATTTTAGGGTACGGTTTCGGGTACAAAAATTTTAATAAATTTTTCAAAAGTTATTGTTTACCGAATAGTTTATCAATTTGTTTTACGGTATACATATTAGTATATCCAACAATCCCGTTTTCATCTAAAGAGGTAGAATGATAAAAGCGTATTACTTTACCACCTAAAAATTTGCTAAAGTTCAAAAGCAAATAACCGTCTCCTATATCTAATAAAACATTTTCTTTAGGCATTTCTTTAAATCCATTTTGTAGGTATGAATATAATGTATTAAAATCTTCTGTTGATTTTAAGCTAAATTGTTTCCAGTCCGTAATTTTTGAAAATTTTGCGTCCAGATACCTGAATAAATATGTGCTATCTTCATATTTATAACATTCAATTGAGACGGTGGAGTTTCCACCCGGAGCAATTTTCCCAATCATTTCTTTTTTAGGAATATCCATTTTTTTAATTTGTCCATAACATACTGAACAAATTAATGTGATAGCAAGCAATAGGATTATTTTTCTCATTCTCTTTTTTTAACAAAGTAATAAAAAATAACTCACTTATGAGTGATTGCCTAATTTTCGTTTTAAAGTGATTTTGCTTCACTAATCTATTAGTGAGAATGAGTGCATCAATTGATGATTACGTTATATCAAAAGTAAAGGAATTTAGACTAATAAAAGGTTTCAGTCAAAGCTATATAGCCAACGAATTAAATGTTTCGGTAGGATTTATTGGAATGGTTGAAAGTTCTAAATATTCAAATCACTATAACTTAAAACACCTCAACAAATTAGCAGAGGTGTTAGGGTGCAGTCCAAAAGATTTTTTACCAGATAAGCCGATATTGTAATCTGGTAGGTCGGTTCTTTATCGTTTCCGCTCTTTGGTTTTAAATACGGTTACCCTCAAATTAAAGGTTTTCCTCAATGATTTAATATAGGTTTTAAACTCTGTTTCTGTGAACTCATTATTTTGGCATTTCACTATGCCATATCTTTCAAATGCAGTTATCCATTTATCTGGTTTATTATCTGGTTTAATCCTTTCCAGCACTTCATTAGCCTTTTTTATGTCTCCTGTAAATAAAGCTTTTAAAAACTCTCTTTTATCACTCATTGTTAATTTAATTTAGCCAGTAATCTGTTTACAAGGGCATCAACTTCATGGTCTTTCATTGATGAGATTATTTTTAATTCATCTGTATAAGCTCCTAAATGTCGCATTAGCAAATCCATTGCCCTCAATCTATTGCTCTCAATTTTACCATTCAAGGCGATATTTTTAATCATGTTAATTACTCTGGTTACAGTTATTTCAGCATTTTCAACCGCTATTTTATGGTATTTAGAAATCTCATCAATGATTTCAACATTTTTCAACAACCTTTGCCCTGCACTATATGCAGTTTTTTTAGAGTATCCGGCAAATTTTGCCGCTTCTGTTGCGTTCCCTAATTTTAAATATTCCGAAATAAATTTCTTTTGCTTATGGGTCATGGTTTAAGGTTTGAAAAATAGGATGTTTTAAGGCTGTTTAAAGCATTCAGATTAGCGAACACTTAAATAGTTGCGCTAATACTGATATTGCTTCTGGGTTGTTTTTAATGCGAAATAACATCGCTGTTTAATCAAAATAAATATCCAGTTTTTCTAATGTCGCTAATTCCTTATCTTTTAACTTATTCAGTCGCTCTGTTGTTTTTGCTTCAAGTTCTGCCGGGTCTGGCTCGCCATCATGTTCTCTAATCATTTTTTGACGTTCCTCTAATGTTAAACTGTTATCAGAGAGGTTTTTTATATATTCTGCTTCTGGGTTTGGTTTTCTTTCCCATACCTCTGAAACTTCTAAACGTGTTGCTGGTGGAATATCTGTATTATTCAAAAAATCAAATACTTTGCTCTCATCCATTGCCCACACTTTTACCTCTAATTGAGTTGGCATTTTGCTTGCCTCTGGGCTTCCCGGAGCGTATCTCTTTTCTAAATTCTTTATAATTTCCTCTGGGTTGTGCTGGCAACTAGTTCCACGCTCTGCGCTTGTAAATACTACATCTGTTAAACTAAAATTGTCTGGGTTAACATTCGCTTTTAATACTATATCCGGGAACGCTGAAAATGTTTTCATTATGTCATCATTTACCGGGGCTGGGAGTGTAGTGCCAAATTTGTTTTTCAGCTGGTTTAGTATCCTTGTTTGAACTTCTGTTTTTAGTGTTGAATTTTCCATTTTAATTGGGTTGTTTTTATTGTTAAAAAATGAGATTGACTATTATTTTTATGGGTATGTAAAAAGCAACGTTTGTAAACTCTTATCTAAATTGAACATTTGTTGTCTCGAAATTCTTTAAAACTGCTTTGCAAAAGTGGTTGCTTGCATATTGCAATTAACCGTTTTTATAAAGTCTATATTTTGCAGTTTATTATCATTTACTTCTTTGCTTTTGTGGTTGCTTCCATTAAGTTCAAATAGTTTTGAATTAATCAATTCTAAAACTTCTGTATAGTAATTTTCACAACCGTTTTTTGAGATAATTTGCTCAAATCTTTGTCTGGCTTTTGGGGCTGCATATCTGCTTAATTCCTGCCAATAGTCTGGGTTTCGATAGTTTGCTACTGCATTCCGTTGCCGGCTTGTTAGCTGGCTTAAATTGACTGATTTGTCATTAACCAATACCAGACTTAACATTTTCAATAAATCGTTGCTCAATTCCGCTAAGTTGCTTTGATTTAAGTCTGCCAAAGTGTTGATGTTTATCTTTTGTAGATGCCTTGATTTGATTACTTTTTTTTCAATTCTCAATAATGGATATGATAGATTATACTGTTTTCCTTTATTATAAATTTTCGCCGCCCAATCAGTAAAATAGCAATCACGTCCGCTTACAACTTGGGTGGGCTTCATTCTATTGAAAGGATGATATTTTATGCCAATTAGACGATTTAAAAAGCTGTCTGGCTCAAAACTTGTAGTAATATTTACTCCGTATTCCATTTTTAAGATATTCCAGTTTTTTGGTATTATACTAAACTGGCTTTGTAGGTACTCAATACAATCTGTTAGTTCTGGGTAAGTGAAATTAGAATAGTTGTTGCCATGCCATAGTTTATGCAAACTTCCAGTCAACCATAACTTGCCAGACGGGTATAACTTAACCGTCATAGCTGCATTTGAATAGCCATCTCTGCCAATAGTTGCTTTGTCAAATTTTGTCTTTATTTCGGCTGTATAAATATTTACTTCCCTTGTAAAGTCAAAACTATTCAAAAGTAATTTAGGGTCTGGGTGTTGGGCTTCTAACTTAATCCAGTCAATCATTACCCTTTCGTTTTGCCAATGGCTAAAGCTGCATCAACTTCCGATTTTTTGAAAAATACCGTTCTACCTGTTTGATAGTATTTGAAGATACCTCGCTTCTTGTATGCGTGTATAGTTGGCTTGGTTACTCCTAGATAATTGGCTAACTCTTGGATTGAGAATGTTTGCTCTGTTTCGTTTGTTATCGTTTCTGGCTTTGATACCGCCATTGCTGCGGTAACGCTTTTTTGAATAATTAACTCTAAACTTTGTAGGTTAATTGATGTAAGAATGATATTTTCCATTTGTACTATTTTAATTGATAGCCAAATGTATGCGTGAAATATTCTTTAGAATAATGTGATAACTATATCAAATATACCTTTGTTTATTTTGGTATAGTTGGTATAATGTTATAGTCAATTTCTTTATTGTAAACTGGGGCTTGTTTAAATGTTTGGTTTACCTCGTCCATATTAAACGCTTCGTTTACTAATTTGTGTAATTCAATATCTGTTATCTTTTTGAAATATCCGAGCCGTTTAAATCGCTTAATATACCCGTATAGTAAACTTGCCGTGGCTGTCTGGCTTTTGGTCATTGTATTATCTGGGTTGATTATTTTTTTTGCAATCAAAGTATTCTGCATGAAGATTAAATGGTCATAATCTTTTGCTGCATCTGATAGAGATTTGAAAATCGTTTTAACTTTAGGCTTCGTTTGATTGGTTTTTAGTTCTTCTATTAAGGCGGTAAATAATTTTATTTCTAACATTGCAGTCAATAAAAATGAAGTATATAAAGCAAGGAATATTTTTACTGTTTCATTGTCGTTACTACTATAGCTATAAGGTTTTAAATAATCTCTTTTCTCTTGATAAGACTCTTTTGCTGTATTTATGCGTCCTTTTAGAAAGAAAATAATTTCATTTTTACCCATAATTTCAATGTCCTCTCTAAATCTTTCAATATCCTCCAATGTTTCCTGTTTGATTTTTGGAATTGAAAGTTCAAGATACTCTGAGTAACTCGGATGTTTTTGTTCAAAAAATAGTATGGTGTCATCTGCAATTTTTGAATATTTTTCCATAAGCTACAATCCTAATTTTTTTAAAGTCTCTGCCAATAGATTTGCTTTATCTTCATTGTTAGCCCGGATATACTTTAGAAAACTGGTTTCTGTTTTGTGTCCGGTTGCGCTCATAATAAGCATAGGAGGTACACCTGCTTTAAACATATTGGTAGCATAACTACGTCTGCAACAATGGGAGGTAATAAGGCTATATAAAGGATGTGTGGTTTCATTTTTTGTATTGCCTTTGGTGTCCGTTACTTTGCGCTCCTCTGTTAAGTCTGCAAGTTTTGCAACTTCTTTTATATAATCGTTAAATTTTTGATTTGATAAAGTTGGGAGGTTATTTGAATACTTTTCTAAAACCGGGCGCAAACGGCTCATTATCGGTATGGTTATTCTACCTCCTGTTTTAATCTGTTTAACCTTTATAAAATTGCCATCAATACTTTTAGGCTCTAAAGTATTAAAATCGCTAAAACGCAATCCAGTAAAACAACCAATCAAAAATAAATCCCTTGCCTTGTCTAAAGAGGCATAACTTAATTGTTCAATTATTTTGCCTCTGGAATGTTGTACCGTCTTTTTATGGTCTGATAAATCTAAACCTCCTATTTTGTCAATCTGTTCTAATGTTAAATATAGCGTGTCAGCTTCATAGCTGGGCATTACGAAATCTTTTGCTTTAAACTCTGTTGAGCCTGTTTCGCCCATTACCGTTTTAATGTCTTTAATATAGCTCGCAAATGTGCTTACTTCTTTTTTTTCTTCATTGTAGCAATAAAACCTAAAAGCCTCATAAAAATCTTTATTTATATCATCAAGGGCTAAAATATTAATATTATAAAATTGCATGTATCTTTTTAAGGCAGATACTGTAATTCCGTAATTTTTTATTGTATTGTGAGTGTATCTATTGCCTGCACTTTTGCCAATTGAAATTAAACGTTTGCCACTTGTACTGTCAGCAATCATTTGCTCTAAATAGCTAATTAGATTGTGTTTAAATTTTGGGGCTGGTTGGGGTTCGGCTGGTTTTGGCTTATAGATTAAGTCCAATTGTTCCCTAATATGTTTTACCGTTAAATTTTCGCCTTTGGTTTCGGTTACTATGTTGACTGCATCTAATGCAATATCTGCAAGTCTTTTATTATGTTGCTCTCCATAAGGTGCAATTGTTTTAACTGGCTTAACGTTGGTGCTTGTATTGCACTTAGGTTGAAAATGCTTGTCATTTACACTTACTTGTGTATGGTATTTTAATCTTTGCCCATTAAATGAATAAAGCATTTTTATTGCTTGTGTTCCTTTTGCGCTTATTAAAGTATCTAAATAAAATTTAGGCTTTGCCATACTGTACCCTATTTAATTGTAAGGTACAAATTTAGGTACAGTTTTATCTAAATCCTACTATATTTCATTTTATTTTAAAATAGCTATAAAGTGCTTTATTTGGATAATAAAGGCATTTTAATTGCCTTTATTAAAGTTGTGTAAACTCTAACATCTTTATAAATGTATTCCGGCACTGGGTACAAAGCCGTGATCACTACGAATTTTCGTTCTGACACGGCTTTTTTTATTGCCTAATTTGCT
The DNA here is from genome assembly GCF_042650905.1 of Pedobacter jamesrossensis. NCBI lineage: Bacteria > Pseudomonadati > Bacteroidota > Sphingobacteriia > Sphingobacteriales > Sphingobacteriaceae > Pedobacter > Pedobacter jamesrossensis. Next base: position 69,071 of record NZ_JBHSBY010000031.1, read on the forward strand.
GTTTATCAGATAAATAAGTTGCGCTGCTTCGTTCACTTTTCCGGTTCGATGTACCTGTCCGTCAAAACTCCATTTTTCGGGAAAGATCGAACCGATCATATCCCTCTGCCTCCGAATATCTGCGTTTAAATACAATAGATCAAGCTTTTTAAGATTTTCTACTGCTTTATAAACTACTTTATCAATATCAATTGTCGCAGCGCTATTCGCAAGGAAATTATTCAGTTTGACTTCTAGTCTGGCGATTTTCTCCTCCGCTTCATTTTTAATTAATTTATAATCAGAACCGCTAATATCGTCGGCCAGCAAAAGTTCCCTGGCTTTAGTAATACGGTTATTGTTTTCCGTGATCTCGGATATAAATTTCTTACGTTCGTTGCGTAAATATCCTGTTCCACCTTGATACAAATCCAATATTACTTCTGTATACAATTCGGCCATACCCGGCTTTGGAATAAATTCACGCAGTTTGTCTACAAAAGCCATATTAACCGGCTCTGCCTTATAACGCACACCGCAAGATGGCTGACAATGATAGTAATGATAATAATTATTCCTTCCCGTAGACGCGCTGCCGGTCAGTAAACGGGTACAACGATTACAGTTTAGAAAACCTCTTAACGGCAATTTATCGGGCGTAACAACCAGCACTCCATGAGAACTATTGATGCCAATGTCCCTCACCCTGCCGTCCATTGCTTCTTGTGCTTTGTAAAACAATGCTTCTGATATCAGCGGCTCGTGTAAACCTTGTACCATCTGTTCATCTTCATTCTTATAAGCAGCTACTAAAACTTTTCCGCAATATCCCACATTCCTTAAAGCCGTTCTGAAACTGGTTGCACTGCATTTCAAGCCCCGGTGAACTGCCATTTTCCAAATTTCCTGGGTAGTGAATACGCCTTCAGCAATCTGCTCAAAAGCCCAACGCATATGGGAAGCTTCCGGTTCATCTATTGCTACGTATTTTGTTCCGTTCTCCCTTGTTCTATTAATATATCCAGGTGGCGCAACGCCTAACCAGCGACCTTCTTTTCTCGCCTGGCGCATACCATGCTTGACGTTCAGGGCCCTACGGTCATTTTCAATCTCCGGTGTGGTCAAATAAACAGCCAACATCATCTTGTTTTCCGGCACGTTCATATCAAGTGGCTGTTCAATAGCCTGCGGTTCTACACCTATCTTTCGTAGGGTACTTATCATTTGGTACGCATCACTGGCATTCCGGCTGAACCTGTCCCATTTGGTAAATAGTACGAGATCGGTTTTACCCTTTGATTTCTTCAGCTCGCGAAGCAAATTCTTCCATTCCGGTCGTTCAAATGTTTTCGCTGAATGATCTTCAAAAATGATCTTTCTAACTTTGATAGTATTGATTTCACAGTACTTTAATAGTACGTCTTCCTGTAGCCGCTGGGAGTATCCTTTATCGGCCTGCTCGTCAGTACTTACCCTTATATATAAATCAGCTATCCTCATGATAAATTGTTAATTATAATAAAGCAATCAAAGTTATTTAACATTTTGTTTAAATCTGATTTCCAGTGCTTTAAGTTCTGTATCTATGGCTAATTTACCGAATTTATACATGAAATCCAAAATTAATTTTACCTCTTCAAGGCTAACATTTGTACCATGTTTTTCCAGTATTTCTACTGCTTTAGTGGGTGTTACGTTACGTTTTTGAGAATAGATTATTTCCATGCTTCCTGTTGTTTAGATCACAATATTGCCCACTCTTCAAGTCGGGCGTGGACAACTTGCCTAAAATAAAAGCTGCTTAATTTTTATATTGCAGCTTAAAATAGAAACCAATGGAAGCAATGGAATATGAATATTTAATGAGAAGCGTGTATCAATGTGGCAGAGGTGGTGCGCCTGGTGCGGACGCTGATTATTACAGAAAGATGGAGCATGCCGAAAGAGCCTACAAGTTAGATGTAGAAAACATCAAAAATCGTGTTATGCGCATTAGCACAAAACCTATTGAAGACCTTAAATACGAATACGAAATCGAATGTAATTCTATTTGGCTATACGTGTCAAAGGCCATAAGTAAAGCTACCAAGACTTTTCGTCACAAATTTTCGGACGCTGAAATCTCGGAATTAAGAAGTTTAACAAAAAGGCCAACTAAACTGAATAAAGAAACAATTGATAAAACTATCGACATAGCAAGTGAGGTTTTCATTAAACATGAAATCCAGCCTCAGTAATTGACTGGAAACGTAGATGTATATTGCAGAAATTAGGAATAATATATTTTATATGAAGGCTCAGCAAAAGCACTATATCGATCAGATAGAAGAGTTTAAGGGATTAGTTATACAGTATTATAATAATCCAACGTTAGATATCAGAACTAAGATTAGCAAGGGGATTTTGAATATTCAAAAAATCGTACGTAATGCTGGAACCGAAAAACGTGTAACGATCTCTCCTCCGCCAATGGTAGGCGGTTACCAATTGTCTAATGCAAATCCATTCGATTTAATATTTGATGCCCCTTACGGAATGGATATGACAACCGTTATTATTGATATCCTCGACTCAACTGTTGGTGTAATTGAGCATAACAAAGATTTTAATGTTACCAATCCTAAAAAACAAACAGTAAAGAAATTACCTGGTAAATCTAATTCTAAAAAAATATTTTTAGTTCACGGTCATGACAATGAATTGAAGGAGAAAACGGCACGCTTTCTTGAGAAGTTAGGATTGGAACCTATTATTTTGCACGAACAATCAAATCAAGGCAAGACAATAATTGAAAAATTTGAGGCAAATTCTGATGTTGCTTACGCAATAGTGCTTTTAAGTCCGGATGATGTAGGCCGCTCAATCAAAGATAATTCTGAAAAGCAAAATTTTAGAGCACGTCAGAATGTTATTTTCGAGTTGGGATATTTCATTGGCAAACTTGGAAGGCAAAGTGTATGCGGTCTTTTAAAGGGAGCCATTGAAACCCCTTCTGACTATGATGGTATATTGTATATTCAATATGATGAAGCAGACGGCTGGAAATTACTTTTAGCTAAAGAGATGAAGAATGCAGGATTAAGCGTAAACTTAAATAATGCTATATAGCTCAAATTATTGTGTGGATCAAACTTTATGTTAGGCAACTTGCCTAATCCCTTACACTCACCTTTCCACCTTTGACTATCAATTCAGATAGTCATGAGAAATGCAAAGACAAGACCCGACCTTAAAGGTCGCAAATTCAACGGCACATTGCTGCCGAAAATCAAGCGTATCCGCCAGGAGCCACGCCAGAAAATCCGGCAGCTTTTAAGAAGTTTCGTGCCAATGGAAACTATTCGAGCAAACGAAAAACCGGTTAGCCGATCCGCTAATTCCGGCGATACTTTATAAAGCGAATCCATAACATTTATTCATCACATCACCAAAGTTCAGGACACCTTCCCGAAGGAGCTTTCTTTAGCCCGCGTGGTCTAAGCAAAGATGTATTTTTGCATGCGCAAAAGAATCTTTGCTGGCCTCGAGGCCAGGGAATTTGCTCGGAACTCGCAAATCCTGAACTTTCAAAAAGTGTAGTTTATGACACGAAAGAAAGTGAACGACCCCGAAGGTCTGCTTAGCCACAACCTCATCATCCGGGTTACTGAAAGCACCTATAACGGACTGGAAAAATTAAGGAAAGAAAGTAAAAATCTTTCGATTGCAGCCGTTGCACGCAAGATCTTATCAAGTCAGAAAATCAACCTCTACCACCATGATGTTTCGCTAAACCCAATTATGGAAGAGCTTGCCCTGATCCGAAAGGAACTAAAAGCGATTGGGGTAAATATCAACCAGATCACGCGGAGTTTCAACCAGGACAGAACCGGAACAAGCCGGGCTTACCACGTTACCAAAGCAGCAGAATTATATAAACAGGTTGATGTAAAGGTAGACCGCCTACTAAAGATCATATCCAAACTCGCAGAGAAATGGTTGCAAAAATGAGCATTGGCAAAAGTATCAGGGGAATGCTGCATTACAATGAGAACAAGATCATCGCAGGGGAAGCCAGTCTGATCATGGCCAGCGGCTTTGCAGGAGAAATAGACCAGATGAATTTCCAGCAAAAGCTGCAACGCTTTAATAATCTGACCGAACTGAAGCCCAACGTCAAGACCAATGCGCTGCACATCTCGCTAAATTTCGATGCCAGTGAAACATTGAGCAACAGCAAACTTCAGGACATCGCCATTGCCTACATGGAAAAGATAGGGTTTGGCGACCAGCCTTTCCTGGTCTACCGCCATGACGATGCTGCTCACCAGCACATCCATATTACCACGACCAACATCACAGCGGCAGGCGAACGCATCGACCTGCACAATATCGGTAAACTGCTATCGGAACCTGCCCGCAAATCCATCGAGCAGGAGTATAAGCTCGTCAAAGCCGAAAGTAAAAAATTCAAGCAGGAACCCGGCATTATGCCTGCGGATTTGACTAAAGCACAATATGGACAGTTGCCCACCAAACGGGCGATCAGTAATGTGGTGACAGCGGTAACCAGGGATTATAAATATACCAGCCTTGCCGAACTCAATGGTGTGCTCAAAAGCTTTAATGTAGTCGCTTTGCGTGGTGCCGAGCATACCGCCATGTTTGAAAAGAAAGGCCTGATGTTTTCGCTGATAGACGCAGGTGGCAAAACACTTGGCGTACCGATCAAGGCCAGTTCCTTTTACAGCAAGCCTACGCTACGAAACCTTGAAAAGAAGTTTGAGCGGAATATTGATAAGCGTAAGGTTTACAAAGAGCCGCTTAAAAACGCCATCGACCAGATACTGAACAAATACACGGCGATCAGCAAATCCACATTTGTGGCAGAGCTGAAAAAGCAAAACATCATGGTGGCATTTCGTACCAACGAACAGGGACGCACCTATGGCATCACCTATATAGACCACGGTAATAGAACGGTATTCAATGGAAGTGATCTGGCCAAAGCCTACAGCGCCAAAGCATTGATGGAACAGTTCGCCACTACAGACAATTTAAAAGTAAAACCGCGCCAAACGTCCCTGCTAACCAGAAACAGGCCATCGCTCAACTTGCTGGAAAAAGAACACAAAGATTTACCTAACCTTTTGCACAGAGAACCGGACAAGTTGCTGCAATCTCTGCTGGAAAACCCCAATAAGGAAGACGGTTCACCACTGATGCCGAGAAAAAAACGCAAGAAACGCAAGGGCATGCGCTTCTGAACATCCATTAACCATAAAAATAAAAATATATGCAGACCGGAGAAGACACTCAGGGACTTAGGAAGATCATCGACTTTACGCGATTGATCAGCCTGTTTATACTCAGTATCCATTTTTATATTAGCTGTTATGAAGCCTTTCAGGCATGGCATTTAACAGTGGAGATTACCACCCGTATTATAATCAATATTGGCAAGACAGGCTTATTTATGGGTATGCTCAAACCAAAGTTGGCCGCACTGGTGTTCCTACTTATTTCCCTGGTCGGTGCAAAAGGCAAGAAAGAAGAAAAGACCAGGAAAGAAACTATTGCCATTTATCTGGGGGCGGGTTTGCTGTTATATTTTATCAGTAGTCTATGCTTCTATCTACAAGCTTCGGCGGTAATTATTACGATGAGCTATATCGGACTAACTGCTATTGGTTATTTGTTGATCCTGACTGGGGGTGTTCGCCTTTCCCGCCTGATCAGTCTCGGACTGACCAAGGACGTCTTTAATACCGAAAACGAAACCTTCCCGCAGGAAGAAAGGCTGCTGGAAAATGAATACTCTATCAACTTACCAGCCCGCTACGCTCTGAAAAAGAAAACTCGCAATTCCTGGATCAATTTTATTAACCCTTTCCGGGGGCTGCTCGTAGTCGGTACTCCAGGCGCGGGTAAATCTTATTTCGTTATCCGCCATGTGATAGACCAGCACCTCAAAAAAGGCTTCAGCATGTTCATCTATGATTTTAAGTTTGATGACCTCACAAAGATCGCCTACAACAAGCTGTTAATGTATAAGGATAATTTCAAGGTGAAGCCACAATTCTATCTGATTAATTTTGATGACCTTTCGCGTACCCATCGCAGTAATCCGCTTGATCCGCAGAGCATGGAAGACATTACGGATGCGACAGAAGCGTCCAGAACAATACTTTTGGGATTGAACAGGGACTGGATCAAAAAGCAGGGTGAGTTCTTTGTAGAAAGTCCGATTAACTTTTTGACGGCTATCATCTGGTACCTGCGCAGGTACCGTGACGGCAGGTATTGTACTTTACCGCATGTGATCGAGCTGATGCAGGCCGATTATGAAGAACTGTTTCCTTTATTAAAAGAAGAGGAAGAAATTAAAGTGCTGATCAATCCTTTTATCTCGGCTTACCAGAACAAGGCGACCGATCAGCTGGAGGGACAGGTCGCAAGTGCTAAGATCAGTCTGGCCCGTTTGTCTTCACCGCAACTGTATTATGTACTATCCGGTAATGATTTTACGCTGGACATCAATAATCCGCAAGCACCAAAGGTAGTTTGCATGGGTAATAACCCGCAAAAACTGCAAACCTATGGCGCGGTGCTATCGCTTTATATTTCCAGAGTGATCAAACTAGCGAACCGGAAGAACCAATTGAAAAGCAGTTTGATCTTTGATGAGTTCCCTACTATATTCTTCAATAATATAGACAGCCTGATAGCAACGGCCCGTTCCAATAAGGTATCTACTACTTTAGGGATACAGGATTACAGCCAGTTGAAGAAAGAATACGGACGCGAGCAGGCCGAGGTCATCATGAATATTGTAGGCAACATCATTAGCGGGCAGGTGACCGGCGACACAGCCAAACAACTTTCCGAACGGATAGGTAAGATCATGCAGGAACGCAACAGTGTCAGCATCAACAGTGCGGACACTTCAGTTAGTAAATCCACGCAACTGGAATACGCGGTGCCCGCATCAAAGATCTCAGGCCTGTCTTCGGGTTCTTTTGTAGGTATGGTAGCGGATAATCCGGATAAAAAAATCGACCTTAAAATATTCCATAGTGAGATACAAAACGATCATGCCGCCATCAAAGCTGAGGAAGATCAATACCAACCCATTCCAGCTATTGCAAACGTTAGTGCTTTAGATGTAGAAGAGATTTATAAGATGATCAAAGCAGACATCGCCGACCTGATTGAACTGGAGATTGGGGTTTTAAAGGCAAAGAAAGAAGCGTTGGATGCGGCGCAGACGAAGTTGGCTCCAGAGTCAAGGGAACAAGCCTGCGAAGGCATAAAGATAAAAGATACAAAGCAGAGAATCAAAAGATCTAAGAAAAGTAATATAACCCACGCAAAACAACCTATAATCAAGCTAGGATTAGAAGGTGAAAATGATAAACCGATGTCTATGTAAAGAGTATGTTCCTCGTTTCATCTAAGTTCCATTAAGGGAGGTTGTACTGTTTAGATAGTTTAAAGGGATTTAAGAAAGGCTGTTGGTGACATCTTAAATTGCCTTAAAAAAGTTCTACTGAAATGGTTAGGAGAATTGAATCCCGTGATGTTTGACACTTCTGAAATTCGATAGTCGCCAGTGGCCAGCAGTTCCGCCGCTTTTTTCAAGCGGGCTACTGTAATAAGTTCTACTAAGCTAACCTCCGTAATAGAGCGAATTTTCCGGTACAATGTTGGTTTACTGATGAATAACGCGTCTGCCAAGTGTTCAGATTGCAGATCTGATTTTTCCATATTATCAATTATAACCTGATTTAGTCTTTCCATGAACACTTCATCTTCCCGGTTATTTGCGATCGATTTAAAGTGGATAAGCGGTGAACGGGAAAAGTAAGCCTTGATCATGCTTCTGTTCGTTAGCAAACTGGCAATCTGCGCTTTTAGATGTCTAGGCGAAAATGGCTTTTCTACATAAGCGTCGGCACCGATCTCCAATCCTTCGATCTTTGACAACAAGGTGTTTTTGGCCGTTAGCAATAGTAGTGGAATATGATTCCACTGTGTACTTGCTTTTAAGCGTTTGCATAATTCAAAACCATCTATTATCGGCATCATTACGTCGCTAATGATCAGACTAACGGGATTTCTTTTTAGTATAAAGTCAACTTTGCTAGGGTCTTGCGTTTTAATAATATCATAGTCCTTCGTCAGGGAGTCTTCTATGAACTCCAAGATCTCGGCATTATCATCTATAAGGAGTATTAGAGGTTTCATAACACTTTAGTCAGATTCGAAAGTTTAAATTCTACATCCTGATGGATGGGTAAAGTGAGTAGAAACACGTTTGTTTTGCCGTTGTAAGCCGCAAGTACCAAGGAACCACCGTGAAGTTCCGCCAGGGACCTTGCCAGAGACAGCCCGATCCCAGATCCGGGTTTATGTGCAGAGTCAGGTATCCGGTAGAAACTCTCAAATACCTTGTCTCTCAAAGTATCGGGTATTAGAAAGCCGTCATTACAAATGCTGATCGTAAACGTATTGGGTCCAATTATCACAGCACACAGTTCAACAATTACCATTTTCTCTGCATATTTGATCGCGTTACTAATTAAGTTGTCCATAATCTTGGTAAAAGCTTCCAAGTCAATAAAAGCGGACAAGCGTGGCTCATGAACTAGTGTCTTAAATTCCAGCTCCTTTTCCCTGGACATTACTTGATAGGTTCCCGTTATTTTTTTTACAAATTTGGAAATATCCATCTGCACGTAACTCAAGTTCAATCCGTTGGTTTCTGTGGCCCTGAAATGGAGGAGCTGATTTGTAAGCGCCAGCAGACGGTCGGTATTCCGTTCTATACTTTTTAGGTTCTTTTGTACAGTTTTGTTATCACCAACATCATCCATTACGTTTTCAAGCGGTCCCTTGATTAGCGTGAGCGGTGTTCTAATTTCATGCGCTACATTGGTAAAAAATTCGATCTTAGCATGGTAGACCTCCTTTTCTTTAGCCAGTTCAAGTTGTTCAAGCTTCTTTCTACTTTTTGACTTAATTCTATGGTGATAACTTGTAAAACCCCAATAAATCAATGCTGCCGCCAACAATGCGTATAATATCCAAGCCCAACCACTAAGCCAGTAAGGCTGATGTATGGTGATTACAAGGACTTTTTCGGCCCCCTTTTTTCCAGTGGCGTCTACTGATCTAACCCGAAACGTGTAAGTGCCGGGAGATAGTTCTGTATAGTAAACGCGCCGGTTACTGTTCAGATAATTCCAATTGTGATCTACACCCTCTAATTTGTACGCATATCGTAAAACCTGTGGCGATATGAAGCTTAACGCGGCGAATCCAAGGTTAAATGTGGATTGATCATGCCGCAGTTCAATTGAATCTGTGCTAGTGATGGTTTTTTTTAAAATAGTTTTATCAATCTCAAGTTCATGGTTATCAATTTGAAAACTGGTTAGGTATATTGGCGGAACTACTGTCCCCGTGCTTATCTCCTCTGGTTTGAAGCAAATTAGCCCCGCAACTGTCCCGAAATAAAGCGTATTCCCATCGCTGAAGGCTGAATTATAATTAAATTGATCCGTCAGGAGGCCTTGTGCCCTGGTAAACAAGGACATTTGCTTACTAAACAGGTTCAAGCGCACCAGCCCCTTGGAAGTAGTAATCCAGAGATTTTTTTGCTTGTCTTCTAGTGTTTCCAACACCAAATTACTTGGTAAACCATCATCCGTTGTAAGGCGGGTGAATGTTTTCGCGTTATTGCTCATGTGGGTAAGTCCGCCGTTTTCAGTGGCAAACCAATAATCCCGGTTACTATCTTGGTAAACACCGCAAACCATATCGCTACTTAGGCTGTTCGGGAGTTTTGGATTGTGTCTGTAATTAGTATATGTTTTTAACCTTGGGTTATAGCTAAATACACCTTCTCCTATAGTTCCGATCCAAAGTATTTCTTTGTCATCCTCAATTATGGTGCTGACATACAGGTAAGATGGCAAGCCTCCAACAAGCTTAAAAGTATCTTTTTCCTGTTCATAAATGTAAACCCCGTTGTTTGTACCTACAAATATTTGACCTTTTCTGGTTTTGAAAATAGAGATGATAAAATCTGATTTCAAACCGCTGCGTCGGTCTTTTGCCCTGTAATGTCGTAAAGCTTTTCCGGTATTGATGTCGAGCACATCGAGGCCGCGTTCAAAGGTTCCGACCCATAGTTCTTTGCCCATACACAGCAAACCGTGAATATTATTTGAACTAATGCCACTGTCGCCGGCGCCAGCTCTGAACGAAGTGACTGCGCCCGTCGCTGCGCTTATCCTGTTCAACCCGGCGTCTTCTGTTCCAACCCATAGGTTACCGTTAGCGTCTTTGCGTATTTCTCGTACAGCATTTCCGCTGATGCGATTCACAGAAGAATTGGCAAAATATTTTTTAAAAATAGATCGTTGGGGATGATAATAATTAACGCCGCCAAAATAGGTGGCCAACCACATCCCTCCTTCACTATCTTTTTGAAGAGCGTAAATGGCGTTGTCAGATAGCGCGTACGGATCTGTATAATTCTGCCGAACTTTAGTTATGGTTTTAAGCTTTAAATCGTAGATATACAAGCCTGATTCAGTAGCGACCCATATTTCGTTATCGGTATATCTTGCTATGTCACGCACAAATACAGGTTCACCGGAAGGGACAGGATATATTAAAGGAGTTGTAACTTTTGAGTGCACGTCGAATGCTAGCAAACCGGTTGTTGCCCCAATAAAAAGAATGTTATCTGAGCGATAGATTTTAATGACACGACTAACTTCATTCTCTAATGACTTGATTCCCTGGTTCTGGGGTAAAAAAAGGTTTTTAGATGAATTATAGCTGTAAACGGATCCATAGTCTGTGCAGGCCCATATTTCATTACCATGACAGGTGAAAGATGCAACTGGTGAATGCTCATCTTTCAGATACCGTATCATGCTTTTGTTTCCGCCGTCATAACGGTACAGCTTTGAACTGGTCAATACCCATAACCGGCCAGCAGTATCAGTTTCAATGTGTTCAATCTCAGTTTCCGGGACAGCCTTTACCGCAGTAAATGTTTCGGTTCTCTCATCAAATTTGAAAACACCTTTTCTGGTACCGATCCATAATGCTCCATTTTCGGCATTTATGATCTGTAAAATAAAGCCACGTATAGGTTCCGGAAACCTTTTATCTCGAAAATTTTTAAACGTATAGCCATCAAATCTGCTTAAACCTTCCTTGCTGCCAAACCACATAAAACCTCTGCAGTCTTGCAATAGTGAAAAAACAGTATTGTTACCTAATCCGTCCTCCACGCGGTAGTGCTTGAAGTAATACGGCTGTGCAGCACTGCTGTAACTGACGAACAGGAATAGCAGCAGATGTATGATTTTTAGTTTAACGGACATATCGGTATATCAAATTTACACATACATATTTTAATAGAGAACTTGGAAAGTCAGAACGGTCAATATGATACGATTTGAATAGCATTTGATACCGTCAGTTAAGTCATTGAACGATAAGTGCCTTTAATTTGTAAGACTGCAATAGGTCCGGTCAGTTAACTGATCATTAAGACTATTGCGCATTCTAAACCTGATAACCAAATAAACCAATTATGAAAAAAAAATTACAATTTTTTTGGGCGGAATGGATTCCCAAATATAGGGTGGCTTTTGTATGGCTGGCTATCCTGATTTCGACCTGTAAGCCAGCGGAAGCCCACTTATCGTCATCCTTTTACTGGCAACAGGAGCAACTGCGTATTACCGGTAAGGTGACTGATCAGGCAGGAGTAACATTAACTGGCATAAGTATCAAAGTAAAAGGTCAAAATACAGGTGCAGTGACCGATGACAAAGGCAATTATGCAATCATTGTCAACAATGTGTCTGCCGTATTTATATTTAGCTATTTAGGTTTCACAACACAGGAAGTTGCGATCGGGGACAGACGGATCGTCAACGTCCAAATGATCGCCGCGCCTAATTCACTCAATGAGGTTGCAGTAATAGGCTATGGAACACAAAAGCGCGAACGTGTGACCAGTGCTGTTGCGACGGTTAAAGCTGAAAATTTCGCAAAGGGTGCAGTAACGGATGCCGGTCAACTGCTCCGTGGTAAGGTAGCTGGTTTAAGCGTCGTTACGCCTGACGGAAATCCTACCGGTGTCTCGCAGATTAACCTGCGTGGTATCACTACGATCGTTTCGGGCCGAGAGCCGCTTGTTTTGATCGACAACGTTCCAGGGACTTTGACAACCGTTGCCCCTGAAGACATTGAATCGATCGATGTTCTAAAAGATGGTTCTGCCGCAGCTATCTACGGAACGCGCGGAACAAACGGCGTAATCTTGATCACGACCAAAAAGGTCAACGGAGAAACGCCACCAACGCTGGAGATTAACAGTTACTTTACTACGCAGCGGATCACGCGCAAACTGGATTTTATGTCTCCAAGTCAGTACCGTGACCTAGTATCAATGAAAAAGATCGGTGCCTTTGATTATGGCGCAAGTACGGATTGGTTAAAAGAAGTTACACAAACCCCATTTTCACAGGTGTACAATGCCAGTCTGAAAGGCGGGTCTAATAAAACAAACTACATTGCTAATTTCAACTATCGTAGGCAGGAAGGTTTGATTAGGAAGTCTAATAATAACATCATGTATCCAAGGTTGGAGGTCAACCACCAGATGTTCGATGGAAAGTTAAAGTTTAACGTTAACCTAAACGGGTATCAGCAGGAATATTTCTCCGGGGCAGACGGGAGCGCATTTAGAACAGACGTATATCGTAACGCGCTCACCTACAACCCAACTGACCCAATTCGTGACGCGCAGGGCAACTTTACCGAACATACAGACAAGACAGATTATGCCAACCCTGTCTCTCTGCTGGAAGAGACAGACGGACTTATTCAAAACAGTAATTTCAGGACCATTGGTACAGTTACCTACAGCCCGATTAATGATCTAAAAGTTATGCTTTTAGGTTCGCGCGATCTTTTCAACAGCACCAGGGGCTATTACGAGACCAAGCAGCATTTGTCTACCCGCCGTGACCGTCGCAACGGGTACGCATCCAGAGGTACGACGCGGTCTGTTGAAGACCTCGCAGAACTGACGGCCACTTACAGCAAGGGATTCAATGATCACGACTTTACCGCTCTGGGCGGTTACAGCTGGCGACAGACGAACTACCAGGATTACTTTATGCAGAACTGGGATTTCCCGGCCGACGACTTTTCCTATAATAATATGGGTGCCGGCTTGGCCCTGGAACGTGGGGAAGCGCAGCAGAACTCATACCAGCGTGAAAACAAGTTGGTGGGCTACTTTTTTCGCCTAAACTATAGTTTTAAAAACAGGTATCTCCTTATGGCCAGTGTCAGACGGGAAGGATCATCTAAGTTTGGTACTAATTACAAATACGGTAGCTTTCCGGCAGTTTCACTAGGTTGGAACCTCATCCGTGAATCATTTTTGCGTGATAGCAAAGTCGTTAGCGCACTAAAAATCAGGGGCGGTTATGGTATTACCGGCACCGAACCTTCGGAGCCGTACATGTCGTTGGATCGATTGAACTTCAATACCCAGATTTTGATTAACGGCCAATGGATACAGGCTATAAATCCATCTACCAATGCCAATCCTAACTTACGCTGGGAAAGAAAACAGGAGACAAATCTGGGCGTTGATTTTGGGTTCCTGAATAACCGTATTACCGGTGCGATCGACCTCTATAAGCGGACAACAAAAGACCTCCTGTTAGATTACACGGTGCCGACTCCACCGTACCTGTATAATACAATTCGCGCAAATGCAGCCTCCATGGAGAACAAGGGCATCGAGGTACAGTTGAATTTCCGTGCGATAGAGCGCACTAATTTTAGCTGGAATACGACTATCAACTATTCGACAAACAGAAATAAACTCGTATCGCTATCAGATGAAAACTTTCAATTGGCCAGCGGATACTTCGATGCCGGAGACACCGGAGAGCCTATTCAACAACGCATAAGCAGGGTGCAGATCGGGCAGCCAATTGGTAACTTCTGGGGTTTTAAGTCTCTAGATATTGATCAGAACGGTTACTGGATCATTGAAGGTAAGGATGGAAAACCAAAACCGATCGCACAGCAACAGGCAGATGACAAACAAGTGATCGGCAACGGCCTGCCTAAGCATTTCCTAAACTGGAACCACTCGTTCGCTTATAAAAATTTCGACTTAAACATTATTATGCGCGGGGCTTTTGGATTTCAGATATTAAACACTTCCAGGATGTTCTACGAAGCACCTGTTATGCTCACACGCGGCAATGTGCTATCAACAGCCTACGATAATGTCTATGGCAAACGGCCTCTGGCAGACAACCAGTCGTTGAACTATGTCAGCTATTACATCGAAAATGGTGATTATTGGAAAATCGATAATATCACTTTTGGCTATAACTTAAAGTTAAAGAATACGCCTGTTAAATCGATGCGATTGTATCTGTCTGGTTCCAATATTGCGACCATTACTAAGTATAAAGGTATCGACCCAGAGGTTAGCATGGCGGGCCTTACGCCCGGGTTAGATAACAGAAACCGTTATCCGGCGACATCTACCTACACAATTGGTGCTATGTTGAATTTTTAAATAAAATCTCATGAAAAAGATCATAAAAACAATAACTCTGACTGCACTTGTCGGTCTAACCTTTTCCTGTAATAATAACCTCGACGAAGAGGTATTTTCGGATGTTACCCAAAAGACTTATGAATACAAAAACGCTTATCAGGCGATTGGTATCGTATACGCCAATATGCGTGGTTTGTTTGGCCATACAAACTATTACATGATCCAGGAGACCACTTCGGATGAATTGGTGATGCCCGCAAACGCTTCGGGCTGGGATGACGGTGGCATCTTCAAACGTATGCACCTGCATACCTGGAACTCCGAAAACCCCCAGCTAGCAAACATGTGGGACGCGCTGTACCGGGGCGTGACCAACGCGAACCGGGTAATTGAACAACTGGAAAAGGGGGTCGTTCCGGTGCCAACAGGTGTTACGAGGGAGCAACTGGTAGCCGAGATGAAAGTCGCCAGGGCGTTTAATTACTGGCTGATTTGCGACAACTTTGGTAACGCGCCGCTGGTTACCTCTACATCTACCGTACTTCCTTCCAAAACGAGCAGGGCAGATATCTGCAATTTTATCATCAATGACCTAAAGACGGCAATACCCTTGCTCAGTGAGGAGAATAATAAACTCTATTACGGCCGCTTTAATAAATGGGGTGCAAAGGTGCTACTGGCCAATGTTTATTTAAATAGTGCAGTATACACCGGTCAGGCGAAGTGGGCTGAATGCGAAAAAGAATGTGATGATATCATCGCCTCCGGTAAGTATAAGCTGGAGACAGATTACCGAAAGGCCTTCACAACGGTAAACGAAAACTCTCCGGAGATTATTTTTGCGGTACCCTTTGACGAGAACGTAGCGGGCGGATTTTTCCCGGAAATGTTCTCTTGGCATGGCGCACTAAAAGACAAAGTACTCCTGCAAGCCTCACCTTGGGGAGCGGGTTCAGCTAAGGGCGTTCCACAATTTATCGACACTTACGATCCAGATGATCAACGCTTAGCCAATACATGGTTGATGGGACCCCAATTTGCTGCTAACGGAACTACCGTACTTGTCGGTTCTTATGATCAGGATAAAAAACCACTTATATTTACTAAAGCTTTACCTGATGGCTTGTTTACTGGTGAAGCAGAGGGTTACCGTATGAATAAATTCGATGTGAGAACAGGAAGTCGCTATGATTTGGGAAATGACTTTCCGTATTTTCGATATGCCCAGGTGCTGCTTATGAAAGCAGAATGCCAATTGAGAAGTGGTAACGCATCCGGAGCGGCGCTGTTGGTTACTCAAGTGCGCACTCGCAGCTTTAGCAACGCCTCTAAAGCAACGGTGACTGGTGCCGAACTGTCACAAAACACAAAATACCAATACGGCTTTGTAGAGAATTATGTGGTAACCAACCCAGGTAACACCCAACCGGTTCAATTTGGTCGTTTCCATGACGAATTAGGCTGGGAGTTTGCCTGGGAAGGCCATCGTCGCCGTGATAACATCAGGTTTGGCGTGTTCACCAGCAAAAGTTGGTTGTCGCACAAACCAACAGGTGATGATAGGTCAACATTCATGATACCGCAATCTGTGATCAACTCAAATCCAAAATTAAGTAACTAAATACATATATATCTATGAGGTTTCAGATCCTTTTACTATCCGCACTTCTTTTAAGTACGATAACAGTAGCTGCCCAAACCAATGCACCAGCTACCAACCCCTACCAAGAGCTACCACTTGGAACGATCAAACCGCATGGCTGGCTTCGCGAGATGCTCGTTCGTCAAAAAACTGGCTCTACTGGCAACTTAGAGCAGTTGTACCCGGCCGTTATGGGTAAGAGGAATGGTTGGCTGGGTGGCGATGGTGATCAGTGGGAACGCGGCCCATACTGGCTAGATGGTTTATTGCCATTAGCGTATATACTTAATGATAAAGAGCTCATAGCAAAGGTAAAACCTTGGATTGAGTGGTCAATCGCTAGCCAGCGTGCTGACGGATATTTCGGGCCTTCTAAAGATTATGAGCCCGAAAATGGTCTACAGCGTGATAACGCGCAGGACTGGTGGCCAAAAATGGTCATGCTTAAAGTGCTGAAACAATATTATTCAGCAACTGGCGATAAGCGGATTATCAAGTTGATGACGAACTACTTTCGGTATCAGCTGAAGGAGCTGCCAAACAAACCGCTTGACAATTGGACATTCTGGGCTCGTTACAGAGGAGGTGATAATCTTATGTTAGTGTATTGGTTACATGGTATTACAAAAGACGGCTTTCTGCTTGAACTGGGTGACCTCATCCATAAACAGACATTTGATTATACAAAGGCATTTGCCAACTCGCCGATGCTGTCTACTAAAGCTAGTATACATTGTGTTAACCTTGCTCAGGGATTTAAAGAGCCGATCATTTATTACCAGCACCATCGTGAACAAAAATATCTGGATGCAACTCAAAAAGGATTAGATGACCTTATCAAGTTCAACGGGATGGCTCATGGATTATATGGCGGAGATGAAGCACTTCATGGCAATAACCCCACACAGGGATCAGAGTTGTGCTCTGCGGTAGAGATGATGTTTTCATTAGAAAGTATGTTGGAAATTACCGGAAATATCCGGTTCGCTGATCAACTGGAAAAAATCACCTTTAATGCCCTACCCGCCCAGGCGTCCGATGATTTCGTTACGCATCAATATTTTCAGCAGGCAAACCAGGTGCTCGCCACCCGTAAGACAAGAAACTTCGAGGTAAATCATCATGGTACTGACCTGTGTTATGGCGTACTTACGGGCTTCCCTTGCTGTACATCTAACATGCATCAGGGATGGCCCAAATTTGTGCAAAACTTGTTCTATGCCACGGCTGACAAAGGTATTGCCGCGCTTGTTTATTCTCCTGCTGAAGTGAGTTTGAATGTTTCTGGCAATGTTCCGGTAACTGTTGTGGAAGAAACTGAGTACCCTTTCAATGAAACCGTTCGGTTTAAAATGCAGATCGGCAGCAAATCCGGAGTTGAATTTCCGTTTCATTTAAGGATACCAGCATGGTGCAAAAAGGCTACTATAAAGATCAATGGGGAGGCATTTAGTGAAGAAGTTGGTAACAAGGTCGTTAAAGTAGCCAGGCGATGGAAAAATGGAGATGTTTTGGAGCTGGTCTTACCAATGCATATCTATAAGAATAATTGGTACGAAAACTCGGTATCGATCGAGCGCGGCCCGCTGGTGTACGGGCTTAAGATCGGGGAAGACAAACAACTCGTGAAAAACGAGAAGGATCCGCAGGAATATGGCCCTGACTATTTTGAGATCAAGCCAACTACGCCATGGAATTATGGGCTCACCAATGTGAGAAACGATAAGCTGGCAGAGAACTTTAAAGTTGAAAAGAGCAACGGACAACTGGCGGAATACCCGTGGAACCAGGAAAACGCACCTATCAAGATAACGACTAACGCTAGACGGATACCGTCGTGGCAAGTTTATAATGAAATGGCCGGACCAGTACCGTTCAGTACTATTTTTCAATTCGAAACCGAAAAGCACATGGAAGAAATAACTTTGATACCTTATGGCTGTACACAATTGAGAATTTCACAATTCCCGGTAATCAGGTAATTGCTTAACTAATTCAACGTATTGTACCTAATGGTCTTTGAAATTTGTATAGTGTAAGCTCTTTGTTCAACAGCTACAGGTGGACACCAAGTTTGTTGTGTGGCTTTAATTAAGAACACCTTTGTGATAATATAACATGAGGCAGGCACCTTTATAATATGGTTGCCTGCCTTTATTTGAAAGTTATGACCATACTAAAAAAGTTTCTATTGAATAAACTGTTGACTACTAATTAGACTTTGCAAAAGCGCATTTATAGCCGACTTAATTAATGAATTAATTACGCTCAATTGAGAGCGGTAAAGATATATAACAAATAAATATGATAACCAGGTATATAGTGCGCTTAGCCGCATGTTCAATGTTGACCTTTGCTATGGGTAACGCAGCAGTTGCACAACAAAAAAAATCAACCTTGTATAGCTTTAATAAAGCGCCACTAAAACAGGATGTATACGTTCAACTGCCGCTGGGAAGCATTAAGGCAAAAGGCTGGTTGCTAAAGCAACTTGAACTGCAAAAAGATGGTTTTACAGGAAATGCAGAAGAGCTCTATCCAGGAAAGAATGATCTTGGAAAAGACGCAGACTGGCTGGGTGGTAGTGGGAACAGCTGGGAAAAAGCACCATATTACTTAAAAGGGCTCGTTGCCTTGGCCTACACCTTAGATAATGATACATTGAAAGCCAAGGCTCAAAAATGGATGAATTACACATTGGATCATCAACAGGAAAGTGGTCTGTTCGGACCGGTAAAAATGAAAGACTGGTGGCCAAGAATGCCTTTTATGTATGCGCTACAAAGCTATTATGAAGCGACAAACGATGCAAGAGTTATCCCGTTTTTGTCAAAGTATCTGAAATATGAACTTGCCAATCTCGATCAGGATCCATTAAAGGAATGGGGCAAATCCAGGGCAGGTGACAACATAGAAATTGCTTTGTGGGTATATAATAAAACTGGAGAAAAGTTTTTACTTCAGCTCGCGGAAAAACTAAAAAACCAATCTTACCCATGGGCGGATATTTTTAATAGAAATCAGTTCGATTATTTCGGCAACGATTACCAGCCAAAGCATATGGTCAATGTAGCCCAGGCATTGAAATTTCCCGCTATATACTCGCAGATCAATCAATCAGCTTATTATACTGATGCTTTAGAAAACGGGATAAGCCACCTTTTGGAACATAACGGCCAGCCACATGGCCTTGCATCAGGCACCGAAAGATTGTCAGGGAAAAGCTCTGTACAAGGTGTTGAAACCTGTACCGTTGTAGAATGGATGCAAAGTCTGGAGACTGCATCAAGAATACTTCATGATGTCCAAATAGGCGATCAACTTGAAAAAGTAGCATTTAACGCCCTACCTGCCCAATACAGTAAAGACTTAAAACAACACACCTACTATACGCTACCTAATCAGGTAATCAGTGTGCGGGGTCCGCATGGGTTTAACCAGGATTATGGAAACGGTATAGTTCCCGGCCCATACTCGGGCTTTCCTTGTTGCAGATACAACATGCATATGGGATGGCCTTATTTTGTTAAAAACAGCTGGGCAGCTACACCTGATGGCGGTCTGTCTGTTATTACTTACGGACCAATGACCGTAACAGCAAGAGTGGCTCAAGACGTGCAGGTAACAATTGATGAGGAGACCGGTTATCCGTTCGAGGAGCAGATAAAGATGAATGTTAAATTGAATAGACCCACATACTTTCCGTTAAGATTTAGAATTCCGTCATGGTGTATTAAGCCTGTAGTTAAAATCAACGGGCAACTAGTCTCTGGGGTGAAACGCGGTGAGCAGTTACTAATAAAAAGAAAATGGAGCAACAGGGACCAAATCGTGCTTGAGTTTCCTATGCACCTTAAAACCGAGCAACAAGTTAATAACGGCATAAGTATTGAAAGGGGACCGTTAGTATTCGCATTAAAGATCGACGAAGAGAAAAAAAATATAAAAGAATTCTCAGTAAAAGGTTTCTATGAAACTGAGATTACTCCAAACTCCCCCTGGAATTATGGCTTATTGACGGAAAGTGGCGACATTAATAAAAACGTCACATTAGTAAGATCCTCAATACCAGAAAACCCTTTTGTTCAAGAACAAGCACCCTTAAAGCTTAAAATGAAGGCAAAGTTGATCCCTTCTTGGACGCTGGATTATAAAGGCACCGCGGCATTTGATGTTCCTTTTAGCCCAGTACTTTCGAATGAAAAAACGGAGGAGGTTACCTTAGTTCCTTTTGGGGCAACGAACTTGCGCGTTAGTATATTTCCAACAATCGGAATGCCGAAATATACAGATATGAACTATCTGGAAAACTTTGATCACAATACTTCAAAAGGACTGGTGGTATACGGAGGTGCATGGTATTATAAAGATAATGCCATCCATTCTGCTCCTAATGAAGATGGCCGTTCAGGCCCTGGTATAAAAGCAATTGCAACAGCCACTAAATTTGCTGATTTTATATACAGTGCTAACATATCGATAAGTACAGCAGGCGATGCCGGTTTATTATTCAGAGTAACAGAGCCGGCAATAGGATCAGAAGCATACAAGGGCTACTATGTTGGCCTGAATGCTAAGGCAGGCACACTAACGTTTGGAAAGTCAAGTAATAACCAATGGAAAGCAATCTCTTCCTCCAATTATCCGTTAGAAATGAACAAAATTTATAACGTTTCAATTAAAGCTGTCGGCGACAGCTTTGAAGTGTACGTTAATAACAGTAACAAGCCGGTTATCACCGCTACCGACAATGAATTTAAAGTTGGTAGCGTAGGTTTAAGGGCTTATAACGCCTTAGTAATTGTAGATGATCTTAACGTACGGGCTTTCACAAAGTAAAATAAAATCCGGTATCAACCTTAAATAGGTTCATATAACAAATTGGTTAAACAATATCTCTAAGGCAGTAAATTAATAATCGAATTAATAATTACCAATGAAAATACGCTTCCGCTAGCACACTGTCGCAATAGTACGATTTTTTGTTGCTGATCTGTTACTAAAATTCCATTACTTACTGACTATCAAGGCCTCAGTACTTTCTATTCCGAATGCTTGTCTTAGGCGTAGAAGCTAAAAAGATCGAGTGTAGTTTAGTGAATAGTTTACAAACGGTTTAAATATCGATTCGGCCGTAAAAGTGTATCAGCAGTCCCGACATTTGTATAAATTATTGTGTTCATGGTTATGGACTTTTGTCATATAACTTTTTAACAAAGAAATCATGTCAAAGAAAATCTTAATAACCGGGGCCTCAAGAGGTTTTGGAAAATTGTGGGCACAAGGCCTTTTAAATAATGGTCACCAGGTAGCTGTAACTGCTAGAAATGTAAACGACCTTGATGATCTGGTTCATCAATATGGGGATTCGGTTTTTCCCTTACAGCTAGATGTAAACGACCGGGACGCTTGTTTCTTAGCCATCAACAAAGTTCATGAGCATTTTGGAGCAATAGATGTATTGGTAAATAACGCAGGTTATGGTCTGTTCGGTGCCATTGAAGAAACCACAGAAGCACAGGCCCGCATGCAAATAGAGACGAACTTTTTTGGGCTGCTTTGGCTAACCCAGGCCGTCCTGCCAGTAATGAGGGCTCAAAAAAGCGGTCACATCGTGCAGGTTTCAAGCATATTAGGCTTAGTTACTTTGCCGGTGCTCGGGCTATATAATGCCTCTAAATTTGCTGTAGAAGGCTTAAGTGAAACCTTGGCCAGCGAAGTGAAAGATTTTGGGATTAATGTTACCATGATCGAGCCAAACGGATTTTCCACCGATTGGTCAGGCGCCTCCTCTGTTCAGACCGACGCTTCGGAAACCTATGAGCCCCTCAAAAAAGCCTTTAATGAAAGTCTAACCCCTGATATCTGGGGCAAGCCGGAAGCTACAGTTAAAGCAGTGGTCAATATGATCGAAAGCGAAAGCCCACCATTGCGCTTATTGCTGGGGAAAATGGCTCACCCATTTATCACCAGTGTTTATGAGCAACGCGTGAAGAGTTGGAACGATTTTAAAGAAATTTCCGATGCAGCACACGGAGCGTAAATCGGAGATAATATCAATCGATAAGCATTAAATTAAACTACCTTTAGGATATGAAACACTATAAAAGCCTAAGTGGATTATACCGTGAAAACGGTTTCCCTCCGCCAGAGCATCCTTTGATCAGCTTATATCAATGTAAGCGTACATGCCTGCTCGGCAACAGGGAATTCACCGGTGACTTCTATATTATCGGTTTCAAAAAACTAAAATCAGGTATTATTAAGTATGGACGCACTCGCTATGATCACGAGTGCGGCTCCATGCTTTTTATAAGGCCACGACAGGTGATTGAAATGAGCGAATTAGAACTCGAGGAAGCCGGTTTTTTGATATTCTTTCACGAAGACTTTCTTGTTGGTCACCCGTTGCATGAAGAAATAAAGAACTATCATTTTTTCGAGTATGAAACAAACGAAGCCCTGCACCTTTCTCCGAAAGAAGAACAGATGGTCTGGGAGTTGTACCGCATCCTGGAAAATGAATATCATAATAATCCTGACGAGTTTAGCCGCGAACTGATGTTGGCGAATGTTGATTCCATGCTTAAATATGCAAAGCGCTTTTATAAACGACAGTTCGTTAATCGAGAAGCACTTGCGGGAAAAATGGTTACCCGTTTTCGGGATGAACTCAATTTGTATTTTTCCAATGGTTCTCTTCAAACCAAGGGGCTGCCCTCTGTTCATAATATAGCCGAAATGCTCAATATTTCTCCCAGGTATCTCAGTGATCTTTTAAAGCAGGAATGCGGTAAAACAGCTTTGGAACTGATACATATTCAGTTAATTCTGGAAGCTAAAAACAGGCTTAAAAGATCGGAACGCCAGTCTGTCGCAGAAATTGCATACAGCCTGGGTTTCGAAAATTTGCCCTATTTTTCAAGGCTTTTTAAAAGAGAGGCCGGATTAAGCCCGGTTCAGTTCCGAAAGCTATTTCTCAACTAGGTATTGAGGATCTTACTGGAATACCCTGATTACCAGCCCACCTTCTCCATCAAAGAATAGTATTCTTCATAAGATAAAAATCATATAATGTCAGAAAAAGTTAAAAAGATCAATTATAAAAGACTGAGAAATCGGTCAGTTTTCCTGAATGTCCTATACAGGATTCTACTGTATGGAACGCTCGGTGTCTTCTCAGCCTTTATGCTTCCGTATCTTTTCTTTCACTTTAAAGAGCAAAGCACACTATCTGCCAATTTGGAACGCGAGTATAACAGATACGCTGAAAATAGCCGTATTAAAAAGGTTGACCCGTACAGTAATAAACCTCTGTTATCAACTAACTTTATAACGATCTCTAACAGTCTGACAAGCAGCATCAATAGCAAGGCTACGATGATCACGACAAGCTTGAGCGTCCTGCTGGTTGTTATTACAATACTGTTTAATATTAAGAGCGCACGTAAAAATGGGTTTAAAAGTACTTTTTTCGAATTTCTAAAAATCCATCGCAATAATGTTGATCAAATTCAAACCAAAGGAAAAACGGGACATGACGCCTTTATTGCGATGTACGAGGAGCTTATGGAAGTTATTCCTCTGGTACAAAGTGCGAATTTAGCAATAGGCCCTAAACAGGTATATGAGATCGCTTATCTCTCCTTTTTCTGGGGAGTTGGCCCGTCATCATCTGCGATATTAAAGGATTATTTGGCAAACCGATATAATTTTACCGAAGAAGCATTAGATTATTTTATTACATACCTGCAAAACTGTAAAGTTGAGCGCGATGAACAGATCGGAAAACAGAAAAATGGTAATCTGAGTGAAAAAAATGTTGTTTGCCTGTTGGATGGTCATCAGTCCGACCTTGGACACTATTTCAGGCACCTTTATCAAACAGTTACCTTTATTCATACTCAGCCATACATGCCATATTTTGAAAAGTATGAATATGGTAAAACCTTACGTGCGCAGTTCTCTAATCACGAATTGGCTATTTTTACGTACAATGCGAATTCGCCGCTGGGCAAAAACTGGGAACCAATGAGTGGCAGCAAAACGAGGAAATTAATAAGCTATTATGAGTTGATTAAAAATGTACCACCCAGCCTGGTCCGACATTTAAACGTTCGGCAAACCTTTCCTTCTATCACTTTTGAGGTCGATGAGCACTAATGATAAAATTAGCGTTAATAATTCGCGTCTTTCTTATACATGGGCATAAGATCGATGCTCAAAGAAGCTGGATAACTCAATAAACCTCTTATTCATTCGTCCGTCTTCAGTGCATTTCGCAAGCGCCCCTATAGCTAAGATTGGCACTAAAAACTCTTATCCCCTGGATTGTTTTTTACAGTTATTGGATTGTTTCGCGCAATGATCTTTATAAAGATTTTAGATAATCTTGTGTAAGAAATACACATAGCAGAAGTACATGTGACTAACGCAACGGCAATGCTTACGGTGTTTTAGGCCAGGCTACGAATTAAATAATCGAACTTAATATCAAACAAAAAAAGGGACGTATGAAAACAAAAAATATAATAAATATTGCTGCGGTGTTCGTGGTGCTTTTTCTGACTAATTTGAAATCCGAAGCTCAAAAAGTTGTGTTGGGTTTTTCCTCACCCGAAAGCGTAGTTTCGAACGGGAAAAGATTTTTTGTATCGAATATAGGCCCGGGTAATAATAAGGTCGGCAAAGATGGCGATGGTTTTATTTCCGAAATTTCATCAGCGGGCAAAATGAGAATAAGCCATTTTTTACCTGACACCGGTAAATTAAATTCACCGCATGGAATGGCAATAATTGGAACCACGCTGTACGTAGCCGATATAGACAGGGTGGTAGGTTATGATATTAACACCCGGGCAAAAGTGTTTGAGGTAAATATGGGTGAGTCTGCAGGTCTGTTAAATGATATCGCAAGCATTAATCGCGACCTAATTGTTGTTTCCGACACATTTAAAGATATTGTTTACGCCATAAATATCCAGACGAGAGCAATAACAGGCATAGGAAATGTTCCGGGTCCCAATGGTCTGGTTTATGATGAGACTAAGAACTTGCTATATGTTTGTACGGTAGGTCATCATAGTAATGGCGAGGGCCAAATGTATGTCAAATCTGGTTTTGGCGCTGATTCTCCTTGGGAAACAGTAGCGGGTGGACCTAAATCTGGCGTATTTGACGGGATAGAAATTTTAAATGCCGATCATTTATTATTGTCAGACTGGATAACTTATCCTTCGTTGAAAGGTCGGCTCGTTATTTATGATAAACAGCAAAATAAATATCAAAGTCTTCCTATGGGTACTGAACCGGCAGATATGTTTATTGACCATCATACAAACCTAATTTACCTACCGCAAACCGCTAAGGATCGCGTGATTATTCTAAAAGTAAGACAATTAAATCGCCGAAAAATAGCATTATTAAAATAGCCGTCTCTCGGGTCTATTTATTCGATTCCGACCTGGGAATGGGTTGTTATGCGACTTTTGTAGGTGTTGTAAATAAGTGAAGCTTAAAATGGATACGAGCCGAAGTTGCGAGCGGCAGTATTACAATATGGGATGCTGTTCTATAGGAATCTTCCTGTAGACTCTGGGACTTAGTATCTCATTCTTTTTGAAGAAATTTATGAAATGAGGAGCCTCTTCAAAGCCGAGACACCAGGCGATCTCCGAAATGTTCCAGTCCGTATGTTTTAATAAGCCCCTCGCTTCCTGGACTATTCTTTCAGCAATGAGCTGTGAGGTGGTTTTTCCGGTAATTTTCTTTAAAGACTTATTGAGGTGATTTACATGTAAACCAAGCTGGTTAGCAAATTCCAGAGGAAATCGCAGTTTCATTCTTTGTAAAGGCGATTCGATAGGGAACTGCCGTTCTAGTAATTCAACAAACATAGATGCCGCCCGCAGGCTAGCGTTTGATTCATTATATTGTTTACCTGTTGATGGCTGCATTTTTAGTGCGCAAAAAATCAGTTCCAGTACCCGGTTGCGCAAAACGTCATATTTATAGGTAAAATCAGACTCGATTTCTTCAAACATCTTTGAAAAAATGTCATTGATCTCATCTGCCTGTTCTGTAGAAAGCTCAAAGAGTGGCGTATTCCCTAATTTAAATACAGGATAGTCCTTAATATGAACTGACGCGTTGAAAAAATCATCGTAAAAAACACAAAAAACACCTGACTGCTCATTACCCACATGCTCCCAGGAATAAGGAACATATGGATTAGAAAAAAGCAAGCCGGTTTTTTTTATTTCCAAAGACTGATCCGCATAAAACAGCTTTGTATTTCCATTAATCAAACTGATCTTATAATATCCTTTTCGATTATAGATATTACAGTTAACTGTTTTTCCGCCGCTATCTTTTAATGAAAATATATTGAACTGCCCAATATCCTTTCGCAAAGTCTCCGGCATCCAGGTAAGCTTATCAATAAGATAACTGCCGCGGTTTTGATTCTTGTTCATGTTCTTTTAGATTAGGTATTTCTGTAGATCCCCTGGTTTTATCATCCGCAGATCGTAACGGCCCTTAATTGCTATAATGCAGTAGTCCAAATTTAATAGATAAAAAATGATAAGCTGCCCATTTATTACAACACTAGTTTATTCGTAATTTAGATGCTTGTTCGGCTGGCTGATTTTCACCCTCTCCATAAGATCATTGAGAATGTAAGTGTCTAAATAAGCGGTTACTTTGATAATACGATTATTTTTTAGAGTCATATACCATACGTAAGAATTTTTATAGGGCTTGCCGTCTAATGCTATCGAATTACCTTCCCACTGAGCCACTACAAGATTTCCCTCCGCCAGGATACTGACGAGCTTCGGGGACAATCGCCTGGAAAGTTTTGCAGAAATTGGGTATACTACTTTATCCATAAGCTGCTTTTTTGAAACATACCTACCGGATACGACACCCGGCCCACTACCAGAAACGGTCCAGATTGCCTGATCATCTAACAAATCAAAAACTGAACCTGTGCCTAATTGCCATTTTTTAAATTGATTCAGGATTAACTTCTTATTTCGATCAGTTTCAGTTATTTCACTTCTACATGAATACGTAGTAATTAAACTAATTACTGCTAAAGCGATTACCGCATATTTATCAAAGCTGTGTTGGTTTTTAAATGCTTTCATTGGCGCTGCTTATTTGGTTGTTATTGATTTAAAATCTGATATAGAAACTTAATCAAAAGTATCAGTTCCAAATGCTAAAAAGTTGTAAAATTCAATCAATTTATTGCTATAAAGGTGCAAAAGTACGTGTAAGTCTGTCCTACGATTTGTGATTGTAACCGTCATTCGCAAGCATTGGTATGGTTTGATAGAGCAGTAAACAAGCTTATTTTATTGACTTGCTGATTCGGTTAGAAGGCTTATAACTAGAATACCATAGTTAGAGGTGACTCAATGCAAGTTTGACCCCGAAGCAATTTTTATTTACGGAATAATTGATTTGAGCAATTATTGAATTGATTGTCGCAACTTTCCATGTCGGAACGGCCAATATCTTTACAAAAAAATGATTGATGAAAAATAAAATGAAAGCATGGCGATTGCATGATTTCGGAATGAACAATTTTAGCATGGATATTATTTCCGTTCCTGTTCCGAATTTTAATGAGGTGTTAATTAAAGTATCTGCCGTTTCTCTTAACTATCGGGACAAAGCGATATTAGAGGGAAACTATAGCGCTGACATATTAAAGAACGGACCTTTAACGCTGGTTTCTGACGCAGTGGGTGTAATTGTAGCCATAGGGAGTGGTGTAAGAAGATTTAAAGAAGGCGACCGGGTATTAACGCATCTCCATTCAAATTGGTTAGACGATCCGAGGAAGCCAGATGAGGCAGACTTTATGTTTGGCGGCCCACTGCAGGGTGCCCTTGCTGAATTCATGGTAGCCCATGAAAACGGTTTGGTAATGTCGCCGGCGTATTTAACTGATGAAGAGGCTTGTACTTTGCCTATAGCCGCATTAACCGCCTGGTATGCGCTTAATAGCATCGGACAGTTAAAAAGGGGCAATACTGTCCTAATTCAGGGAACCGGCGGCGTTGCGCTTTTCGCGGTACAAATAGCCAAAGCAATGGGAGTAGAAGCAACTGTTATAACTAGCCAGAATACTAAAGGTGAAAAAGCACTTCAATTGGGGGCTTCCCACTATATTAATTACACGTCTGAACCAAATTGGGATGAACGGGTTTTGGAGTTGACTCATAATGAAGGTGTCGACGAAGTGTTAGAGGTGGCAGGAGGTGATTTAAATAAATCCATCAGGGCAACCAAAACATCAGGCCTGATCACATTAATTGGATTCCTTGAACATCCCGAAATTAGTTTCAATATGTTTCCGGTTATAATTAAACAGATAAACCTGCAGGGTATTTCTACAGGTCATCGAAAAGCATTTGAGGAAATGATTGACTTTTTTAACGTCCACAGGATTAATCCGGTTATTGATAGCGTTCATACCTTCGAGAATTCACCTGATGCTTTCCGGCGACTAGAAGAGGGTGCTTTTGGCAAGATCGTGATTAAAGTGAACCCTCTAAAACAATGAAGTTAAAGTTGAAGCAATATCTGAAATGTGAATGGCTTAGAGCTTTAGATTTAATTTTAACAAATAAAAGAAAAAATGGATAATACTTCAATACTGGTGTTAGGAGCTGGTGAACTTGGCATGACAGTGTTACGCAATTTGGCGCAGCATCCATCGCGTTCTTCTGTAGAAACAATTACGGTACTGCTAAAGCCATCAACAATCGAATCAAAGGACCGTGCCAAGATACGGGATATCGCCGAACTTAGGTTGCTTGGCGTGGAGATTATTCCAGGTGATCTGTCTGCTTCAGTTGCCGAACTCTCCGGTATTTTCAATCGCTTTCATACAGTTATATCCTGCACTGGATTTGTAACAGGTCGGGGGCTTCAGATTAAGTTGGTTGAGGCAATACTAACTGCCAGGGTCAAGCGCTATTTTCCCTGGCAGTTTGGCGTTGATTACGACGTTATTGGAAGAGGTAGCGCTCAGGATCTTTTTGACGAGCAACTGGACGTTCGCGATCGTTTACGGTCACAACACAAAACTGAATGGGTGATCATCTCGACCGGAATGTTCACAAGCTTTCTGTTTGAACCATCTTTTGGGGTGGTTGACTTAGCAAACAGCACCGTGCATGCACTTGGAAGTTGGAAAAATGCTGTAACAGTGACTACACCCGAGGACATTGGGAAATTGACAGCAGAGATTTGTTATTATCAGCCCCGAATAATGAATAGTGTCGTTTACACTGGTGGCGATACGATTACTTACGGTCAACTGGCTGATATTATAGCTACAATTTCAGATAATAAAGTACATAGAGTAGAATGGAGCTTACGGAAACTTAAAGCTGATCTTGTTCAGGATCCTGACGATGTAATTAAGAAATACAGGGTCGTTTTTGCTGAAGGAAATGGAGTTTCATGGGATATAGAAAAAACTTTTAACGCGCAACAAGAATTAGAAACATCAGATGTGATACACTGGGTAAACAATCACTTAATTACAAAATCTACTTTAGTTAAGTGAGCTGAAGCTAATGCTTGATAAAACGCTTTAATCTTATAAAAAGTTTGAAAGTAACCAATAAAGGAATTCTACCAACTAATTTATAACGATTGGCGACAATTCATATGAAAAGAGCAGTAAAAAAAGACAAGGTCTTGGTGATTAATATACTGGCAAAGGCTTTTGTGGAGTTGCTACATTTGACTGGAGGAATTTAGTTGTCAGATTTAACTAGAAACTTTTAAATTTGATTATATGAGCAAACGAGTATTTGATGATTCCTTCAAAAAA
>NZ_JBHSBY010000032.1:0-80044 GCF_042650905.1 Pedobacter jamesrossensis
TCCACCAGGATATATCACAATCAAAGAGGGGTTAGATAAGTTTAACCAACAATTTATAGTTTACGCGCAAATAATGGAATATAAAGATGTGTGTAAAGATTAGCTTTAAGAGAGGGAGACAAAGGATGAAGAGAATGCAGTTTTGAGCTAAAAGCAGCTCTCTTCAAGTAGAGTGTTGCATAAAAGAACAAATATTGGTGGCTTACAAAGGGTTAGGTAGTTACAGCACCAACAACCTAAACTCCCTCAAAGTATTAACTGGCTTTGAATACCAGAACAATTCAAAGTTTTCTATCTTGTTTTCAAAATCTGCTTTAACTTCCTGAAAAGAATAAATTTTATCGCCAGAAACTTTGATTTTTTCCAAGATAGAAACCAACCACTCTCCCTCATTTTTATTGGTTTGAATGGTAAAACTTTCCTTTTTATCGTGAAAAGTAATTGATGCAATTTGCCAAGTACTACCTTTTTTTGTTTTGGTAAAAAAATCAATCTCAGGTTTACTACCTAACCAAACCACTTTTGCAGTTGGCTTGATATTGAAGTTATTATCTTCAATTAATGCTTTTTCAATAAAATCAGCAGAGATTTTAGTTTTCGGAATCTTAAAGTCAAACCAATCCTGTAGCTCATAATCAAAGCAAATTCCATGCATAAAATTGAAAAGCGATTTCTTGAGCCCAAAGCTAAATTTATTATGATCTATGCCAGTTTTATCGATGTAATTGATGTCGTTATTTGCAAAAGTCCCCATGGTTTCCGTTTCTTTTACCACGCCGAATTTCTCGGGATACATCCCTACCGGACTATGCGCAGTCATGGCAAACTGGTGCCAAAAACCAGACTGTAAAATGCCCATTTCGAATAACTGGCGAACCATTTCCAAACTATCAACCGTTTCCTGAATGGTTTGTGTAGGATAACCATACATTAAGTAAGCATGAACCATAATGCCAGCCTCCGTAAAATTTCGGGTAACTTTAGCCACTTGTTCAACGGTAACACCTTTATCAATTAGCTTTAATAACCTATCAGATGCGACTTCTAATCCGCCAGAAACGGCAATACAGCCAGATGCTTTTAACAAAAAGCACAAATCTCGTGTAAAGCTTTTTTCAAAGCGGATATTTGTCCACCAAGTAACGGAGATTTTTCTCCTTAAAATTTCCAAAGCAACTTCACGCATTAATGCTGGCGGTGCAGCTTCATCCACAAAGTGAAAACCATTTTGCCCGGTTTTGAGAGATAACTCTTCAATCCTATCTACAATTTGTTTTGCCTGAACAGGCTCATAAACCTTGATGTAATCTAAAGAAATATCGCAAAAAGTGCATTTACCCCAATAACAACCGTGTGCCATGGTTAATTTGTTCCATCTACCATCGCTCCACATTCTGTGCATTGGGTTTACAATTTCGATTACAGAAATGTATTTATCCAAAAGCAAACCTGAATAATCTGGGGTGCCTACATCGGCTTGCTTGTAATCTTTTCTAAAAGAATCGTTTTTGTAAACAACAACATCATTTTCTAGTAAAAACGTACGCTTATACATCTGCCTCTCTATCGGAACTTGTCCGCAGATATTCTGAATGAGCAATTCTATCGGAAGTTCTCCATCATCCAAAGTGATAAAATCGAAAAATTCGAAAACCCGTTTATCCGAAAGTGAGCGTAATTCTGTATTAGGAAAACCGCCACCCATTGAAATTTTAATTTCTGGATGGTATTTTTTAACCCATTGTGCCGAACGAAAAGCGCTATATAAATTCCCTGGAAAAGGAACCGAAATCAAAAACAATTTAGGCTGAACAGTTTCGATATATTCATTTAAAATCGAAATTAGGATTTTATCGATATAGCTTGGCTCCTGTTTTAAAGCATTATAAAGTTCATCGAAAGAGTTTGCACTTCTACCCAAACGTTCTGCATATCGACTGAAACCGAAGTTTTCATCAACACATTCTACAATAAAATCAGAAATATCTTCAAGATAAAGTGTTGCTAAATGTTTGGCTTTATCCTGCGTTCCCATTGCACCAAAAGCCCAATCTAATTCTTCCAGCTGAGCAAATCTTGAGGCTTGTGGCAAAAAATCATCACCACAAATCTGCAGCGCTAAAGTTGGGTTTTTTCCTTGCAGAAAATCAATAACTGAATCAATGGTTTTTAAATATTCATCTTTCAGTGCTAAAATCCGCTTTGAATTGGTACTTAAAGCGCTTCGACTATGCTCAGTTTGACAGAATAAATCATTCAACCCCTTTTTTGAGAATAATTCAATAATTACTTCAATACCTAAATCAGCTTGTGTAGAACTAATGTTTTTGGTGTTAAGAAAGCCTTTTATATACGCCGTTGCTGGATAAGGTGTATTCAGTTGGGTAAAAGGCGGTGTAATGATGAAAAGTTCTGTCTTCAAAAGAAATATTTAAAATGCAAAAGTACGGGATTTTTAGAAGTAGTGTTCTTCATGGTGAATTTATTTTACAAGCCGATTTCGTTTCATAAGGTCTTGTAGCTACTACGTGGTCTACATTTATTTTGCAATACAACCCTGAAATCAATTAGGTTTGATGGATGTCTACAGACTAAAAACTATAAAATCACGTTTTATGACTACATCAACGCCATTTATTGAATGAAATTTTTACTACTCCTTTTATCTATACTTTTTGTACAACCTTCTTTTGCTCAAAAATCATTTATTTTTCCGAAGGTAAAGACACAAGGTTTATCAGTAGAGCAATTAACACCTGCAAACTGGACCATCATTGAAACGGCAAATGGTGATTTAAACAATGATGGAGTTGATGACTTAGCTTTAATTTTCGAATCGAATAAAGTTATTGATGAAACGCGGACTTATGGTGATAATAATTCGGAAATCATTAAAGAAACCCAAAAGCCACGTATTTTAGCTATTTATTTTATAGATAAAGCTACTGGAGATTATCGCTTATCTGCACAAAACAACGATTTTATTTTACGTTCTGAAGAGGGTGGCAAACTCGGCGATCCCTTGCAACAAATTGCAATTAAAGATCAGCAGTTGTATTTACGTTTTCAAGGTGGTGCAGAATGGCGTTGGGAAATGGGCTACACTTTTAAATTTCAAAACAAAGATTGGTTTTTAACCAGTGCGATAAATCTTTATTTTAATCAAAATACTGGCGATATGACGGAACGGATTTATGATTTTAATACGCGTGAGTTATTTACAACCGTTGGGAATTTACATAGAAGAGACGTTGCGAATAGAAAAACAAGTGAGGTCTTATATTTTTCACAGCTGAGAACTTTTAAAACATTTAAAAAGCCGTGGGCATGGGAAATTATGCCAAATGTTTATTTGTAGGATTATTGCCCAGACCTTATAGGTTTTAAAAACCTATAAGGTCTATCTTAGTTAAATATTCTGCGCTATTACAAAACCACTTGCCCAAGCCCACTGGAAATTATAACCACCAAGCCAACCAGTAACATCCATACACTCGCCACCAAAAAAAAGGTTTGGAATTTTCTTACATTCTAAAGTTTTCGAAGAAATTTCATTGGTATCAATTCCGCCACGCATAACCTCAGCTTTATCATAACCTTTATCGCCGGCTGGCTTAACTTTAAAATGATGGATAGTTTGTTCAATTAAATCAATTTCGGCTTTAGTTAAAGAGGCAACTGGCTTATTTAATGGTAAAAACTTACCCAAGGCATCTGTAAATTTCTTAGTATAAAAACGGTTTAACAAAGTTGATAACAAGATTTTTCCATTCGATTTACGTTCTTCATCTAATAAGGAAATAATATTTTCTGCTGGAAGAAGATTTAAATTAATGACCTCGCCCCTACGCCAAAAGGTAGAAATCTGCAAAATTGCTGGTCCGCTTAAACCCCAATGCGTAAACAAAATATTTTCTTCGAAGGAAATCTCATCATTACTCACTTCGCAAAAAACAGAATTACCAGAAAGCTGTGCAAACCATTCTTCATCTTTCCCAGTAATGGTTAGTGGAACTAAAGCCGGGGCTGTTTCAACTATTATTAAATCGTGTTTGCGGGCAAAACGTAAAGCAAAATCGGTTGCACCCATTTTTGGAATGGGTAAACCTCCCGTTGCAATAACCAATTTTTGAGAAGTTAGAGTAATAGTTTTCCCGTTCTTTTCATAGCTTACTTCAAAGCCATTCGGTAAAATTTCAATGTCTTTTACATCGGCTTTTGTTCTAATTTCTTGTCCAAAATCAGCACAGATTGAAGTAAAAACTTCTACTACATCTTTTGAGTTTTTATTATCAGGGAACAATTGCCCCAAAGTTTTTTCTTTGCCGTTAATGCCGTAGGTTTCAAAAAAACTAATGGTATCATCAATCGTCCACTGGTTAAAAGCCGATTTTATGAAATGCGGATTTGCTGAGATAAACTGTTCTGATGATGCAAATTGATTAGTATAATTGCATCGGCCGCCACCAGAAATTAGGATTTTAGCGCCTGGTTTTTCGTTCTTTTCGAGCACGATAACTTTTTTACCCATGTAGCCCGCTTGCACTGCACACATTAATCCGCAAGCTCCGGCTCCAATAATTATCGCATCTGCATTCATTTTACAAAGTTATAGGTTTTAAGCAATAGGTTTTAAGTTTAGTTGGTATTAGTGCCAATTTAGTTTCTAATTAGCCCCGATTGTAACAAAAAGCGAGACTGAATTTCAATAGTTCCAATAGACTGCACTAATAAAAAATCGACCATTTGATTGAATAAAAACCCGATTGGCGTTTAATTTTTGTTATTTTTGCGACTTAAAAATCTCTTTTATTGATGGCAAAACAGATAAGTGAATTAAAGTTAGGTATTTTAGGTGGTGGGCAATTGGGTAGAATGCTTATTCAGCAGGCAATTAACTACAACGTAACTTCTTTGGTTCTTGACCCTGACCCAGATGCACCTTGTAAACATATAGCAAACTACTTCGAAAACGGTTCGATTACCGATTTTGATACGGTTTACAATTTCGGAAAGAAAGCAGATATTATTACTATTGAAATTGAAAAAGTAAATATTGAAGCCTTAGAACAGCTTGAAAAAGAGGGGAAACAGGTTTTTCCGCAATCGAGAGTTATCCGTTTAATTCAGGATAAAGGTGTTCAGAAACAGTTTTTTAAAGAAAACGACATCCCAACATCTCCTTTCCAAATTGTGAATACAAAGGAAGATATGGAAAACAGCAATATTCCTTTTCCGTATATTTTGAAACTGCGTAAAGATGGTTACGATGGTAAAGGCGTAATGCGAATTAACAGCGCCGAAGATTTAAAAGCTGCTTTTGATGCGCCTTGTATTATCGAAAAGCTTGTGGATTTTGAAAAGGAAGTGGCAGTAATTGTTGCCCGTAATTCGAAAGGTGACATGAAAACTTTCCCTATGGTAGAGATGGAATTTAACCCAGAGGCTAACTTGGTGGAGTTTTTAATTTCGCCATCTACTTATGCTGAAAGTTTGCAACAAAAAGCAGAAAACATTGCGAAGAATATCGCATCTGGAATGAATATTACAGGCATTTTAGCCGTAGAAATGTTTGTTTGCAGAGATGGCGAAATATTAGTGAACGAGGTTGCTCCTCGTCCGCATAATAGCGGTCACCAAACCATTGAGGGCAATTATGTTTCGCAATTTGAACAACATTTACGTTCGATATATAACTTACCATTAGGCGACACAACCAGTATTACCAATGCCGTAATGATTAATTTACTTGGAGAAAAAGGCTCGGAAGGTGTTGCCAAATACGAAAATTTAGAAAAGA
This sequence comes from Pedobacter jamesrossensis, assembly GCF_042650905.1. Lineage (NCBI taxonomy): Bacteria > Pseudomonadati > Bacteroidota > Sphingobacteriia > Sphingobacteriales > Sphingobacteriaceae > Pedobacter > Pedobacter jamesrossensis. The sequence goes on from NZ_JBHSBY010000032.1 coordinate 5,801, forward strand.
TTTTAGCTATTGATGGTGTTTTTGTTCATTTATATGGGAAAAAATATACTAAACCATTCCGAAAAATGGGGCATGTAACTATTGTAGATATTGATAGAGAAAAAGCTATTGAAAAGGCTAGATACGTGCAAAAAACTTTAAGGGTTATAGCGTAAAAGAAAAGAACAGGATAAAAGATTAAAGAAATATGAGCGTAAAAGTTGGAATAATTATGGGTAGCAAATCTGATTTACCTGTAATGCAAGATGCTGCTGATGTATTAAAGGAATTTGGAATTAATTACGAAATCACGGTTGTATCTGCACACAGAACTCCAGAACGCATGTTTAACTATGCTAAGGAAGCTGCTTCTCGTGGTTTAAAAGTAATTATTGCTGGTGCTGGTGGTGCTGCACATTTACCGGGTATGGTTGCCTCGATTACTACTTTGCCAGTTATTGGCGTTCCGGTAAAATCATCAAATTCTATCGATGGTTGGGACAGTATTTTATCAATTTTACAAATGCCAAATGGTATTCCGGTTGCTACGGTAGCCTTAAATGCTGCAAAAAATGCTGGTTTATTGGCTGCTCAAATTTTAGCTACCGCTGATGAATCTTTAACAGTAAAAATGCAAACTTATAAAGATGAACTAAGAAGAAAAGTTGAGGAAAGTGCAGCAGAAATGGATAATAATATTTAAAAAATGCTATTTTTGATAATATGGAACCTATTCTAAATAAAGAAAAAATTGTCGAAACATTAAAAAAAGAAGCTAAAAAGCTTGCTGATTTTGGTGTATTAGAAATTGGATTATTTGGTTCCTTTATTCGCAATGAGCAAACCATAAATAGCGATATAGATTTGCTAATAGATATTAAAAAAGAAAAAAAAACATTTAAAAACTTTATGTCTTTAAATTATTTTTTAGAAGATATTTTTAAGCGAAAAGTAGAGCTGGTTACAAAACAATCATTAAGTCCTTTTATTGGGCCTCATATTTTAAAGGCTGTAGAATATGTCGCTCTTCCAAATTGAATTTTTAAAACATATTCTTGCTGAATGTAATTATCTAATTGGTGAAAGTAAAGAAACTAATGTTGAACAATTAATAGCCAATGAAAGGTTAACGAGAGCTGTATGTAGAAGTTTAGAAATAATTATACTTTCCGAAAAGTAAATAATCTTTACAACTTAACACTTATAAACTTTCTAAATAAAACTAATTCAAACTTGGGTCGATAGGGAAATTGCTTACATGTGCATATTTCGGCCCCAAGTTTACAATTACATCTCTCCAAAGTTTTTCATCATCATTGCCAAAAATAATATCGGGATGAGAAATATCGCTAACCATCCATGCATTTTGCTCTATTTCTTTTTTTAACTGTCCGTTGTCCCATCCAGAATAGCCCATAAAGAACTTTACTTCATCTTCTTCAATAGCATTATTATTGATGAGAATTTTTAGCGTTTCGAAATTTCCTCCCCAATAAATTCCATTCCCAATTTCATCGCCACTTTGTAATTTATCATACGCCCGGTGAATAAAATGAAGCGTATCTGCTGCAACTGGTCCGCCAAAATAAATTTGATTATCTGCAGCCCACAAATCCTGAATGATATCTTTCAGCAGCAAATTTCCAACTTGATTTAAGATATAACCTACAGAACCATCATCGCCATGTTCGGTTAAAAGTACAACCGACCTCTTGAAGTTTGGGTCTGCCATGAAGGGCTCAGAAATAAGTAATCGGCCAGTTTTTGGTTTTATATTATTAAGCATGACGATAATCATTTGTAGCACCGTAAAAGATGCCTATTTTTGTTTTATGCAAGTTACAAATGAATTTTTACAAAACCTGCGCCAAGATTATAAAAGCGCCACGTTGGATGAGTCTGACGTAGATAACAATCCTATTAATCAGTTTAAAAAATGGTTTGACCACGCTGTTGAAGCACAGGTTTATGAACCTAACGTAATGACTTTAGCTACTGCTGATAAAGCTGGGAAACCAGATGCCCGCATTGTTTTGCTAAAAGGTGTTGATGAGGATGGTTTCAGATTCTTCACTAATTACCTAAGCGCTAAAGGCAAAGAGCTTAAACGTAATCCTTATGCAGCTTTAGTTTTCTTTTGGCCAGATTTAGAACGACAAGTACGTATTGAAGGCACAGTTGAAAAATTGGATAAAGAAACATCGGAGGAGTATTTTAAAACCAGACCAGTAGCGAGCCAAATTGGTGCCGTTGCCTCTCCTCAAAGCCAGATTATACCAAATAGACAGGTGTTGGAAGAAAAGTTTGAAGAACTAAAAGCAAAAAGTGAAAATAAAGATATTGTTAAACCGGCCCATTGGGGTGGTTATATTGTAAAACCTACACGGATAGAATTTTGGCAAGGCAGGCGCAGCAGGTTGCACGATAGAATAAACTTTGAATTAATAAAAGGAAGTTGGGTTAAATCGAGATTAGCTCCTTAATAAATTTGATTGAATTTTAATCTTCAATAACCAATTAGTATTAAAAATAACTAAATATGATAAAAAATATATCAGTAATCGGGTCGGGAACAATGGGAAATGGCATTGCACATACCTTTGCTCAATTCGGATATCAGGTAAACCTAATTGATATTAATCAACCTGCATTAGATAAAGCTTTACAAACAATTACTAAAAATTTAGACAGACAAGTTACTAAAGGAACTTTAACTGAAACTCAAAAGGCAGAAACTTTAAACAATATTAAAACTTTTACTTCAACAGAAGATGGTGTAAAAACCGCTAATTTAATTGTTGAGGCTGCGACTGAGAACATCGATTTAAAACTAAAAATTTTTAAAGATTTAGATGGCTTCGCTCCTGCTGATGCTATTTTAGCTTCAAACACATCATCCATCTCCATTACTCAAATTGCGGCTATCACCAATCGTGGAGATAAAGTTATCGGAATGCACTTTATGAATCCGGTTCCAGTAATGAAATTAGTTGAGGTTATTCGTGGATACCAAACCAGTGATGAAACAACGAATACCATAATGAAACTTTCCGAAAGTTTACAAAAAACGCCCGTAGAAGTAAATGATTATCCTGGTTTTGTTGCTAACCGTATATTAATGCCAATGATAAATGAAGCCGTATACACCTTGTACGAAGGTGTTGCTGGTGTTTATGAAATTGATACAGTTATGAAATTAGGTATGGCACACCCAATGGGTCCATTGCAACTAGCCGATTTTATTGGTCTTGATGTTTGCCTTGCTATATTAAAAGTTTTACATGATGGCTTTGGTAATCCAAAATATGCACCTTGTCCTTTGCTTGTAAATATGGTTGCGGCAGGTAAAAAAGGAGCTAAAACTGGCGAAGGTTTTTATCAATATACTTCGGACTCTAAAGAATTAGTTGTGGCTAACAAATTCAAAAAATCCTAATTTTTTTAGCATTTAATTTTATATTTGCTCTATGAATGAAAATCTAGATCCTGAAGCTTCAAACCTTACGCCTACCGATAGAGATATTGAAAGGGTTCTGCGCCCGCAGGCTTTTGAAGATTTTACCGGACAGGAAAAAGTGATGGAGAATCTGAAAATTTTTGTTCAAGCGGCAAAACTTCGCGGCGAAGCCTTAGATCATGTTTTGTTACATGGTCCTCCGGGGTTAGGTAAAACAACTCTATCACATATTATAGCCAATGAAATGGCTACAGGGATTAAGGTAACTTCTGGTCCTGTATTAGATAAACCAGGCGATTTGGCTGGTTTGTTAACTGGTTTAGATGAAGGTGATATTTTATTTATAGATGAAATTCATCGTCTATCGCCTTTGGTTGAAGAATATTTGTACTCCGCAATGGAAGATTTTAAGATAGATATTATGCTTGAAACTGGCCCAAATGCCCGTTCTGTACAAATATCACTAAATCCTTTCACCTTAGTAGGAGCGACAACACGTTCTGGCTTATTAACAGCACCTTTACGGGCCCGCTTTGGGATTAATGCCCGTTTAGCTTATTATGACGCCAAACTTTTAACCACGATTGTGCTTCGTTCATCTGATATTTTAAAAACACCAATAAGTGATGAAGGTGCCTATGAAATTGCTCGTAGAAGCCGCGGTACACCTCGTATTGCCAATGCACTTTTACGCCGCACCAGAGATTTTGCTCAAATAAAAGGAAACGGAAATATAGATACTGAAATTGCTCGTTATGCTTTGAATGCCTTAAATGTTGATGAGCATGGCTTAGATGAAATGGATAACAAAATTCTGGTTACAATCATCGATAAGTTTAAAGGCGGCCCGGTTGGTTTAAAAACCATTGCAACTGCAGTTGGCGAAGATGAAGGTACAATAGAAGAAGTTTACGAACCTTTTTTAATTCAAGAAGGATATATTATGCGTACTTCTCGCGGTCGGGAAGTTACTGAAGCAGCCTACAAACATTTGAAGAAAAATTATCCTGGGCAAACTGGTAAATTGTTTTAATCCATTTTATTATTTACAGCTTTTAATTTTTTGCAAAAACTTTGATCTTAAACGGGATGGCAGCGATATCCTTTTGCTTTTTTTTTAAGCAAAAGATTTAGCGTACAGCCCGACTGAAGAATCCGATTAAATACTTGCTTTCGTTTACAAAATAAAAAATAAATAAGTTCCAAATTGTGCCGCTGAATGAAACATTAAGGGCACTTTGCTGTTCAGAAGATAGAAACCAACAAATTATGAATATTGAATTACGTAAGTTAACGCTCGAAGATTATGCCGATTTAAAAGAATCGATGTCACAAGCATACGACAGCATGGGCGGTTCTATCTGGCCAAAATCGAGTATTGCAAAACTTTTAAATATTTTCCCAGAAGGGCAGCTTTGTATTGCCGTTGATGATAAAGTTGTAGCCTGCTCGTTAGCTATTATAGTTGAATATGATGAATACGGCGACAGACATACCTATAAATTAATAACTGGTGATTATTCCTTTTCAACTCACGACCCAAATGGAGATACCCTTTACGGAATTGAAATTTTTGTTCATCCAGATTTCCGTGGTCTACGTTTAGGTCGCAGATTATACGAAGCCCGTAAAGAACTTTGTGAAAGTTTAAATTTAAAAAGTATTATTGCTGGTGGAAGAATTCCGGGTTATCATACTTATGCTGAAACATTAACGCCGAGGCAATACATCGATAAAGTTAAGGCAAAAGAAATTTACGATCCTACCCTTACCTTCCAAATTTCTAATGATTTTCACGTAAGAAAAGTACTTAAGAATTATCTTCCAGGTGATAAAGAATCGAAAGAATACGCTACCCTAATTGAGTGGAATAATATCTACTATCAAGGTATAGATGCATCTGCCCGCTCTGCAATGACAATTCGTTTAGGCTTAGTGCAATGGGAAATGCGTTTGTTCCCTGATATGGATGTGTTTTATGAGCAGGTTGAGTTTTTTGTTGATGCATTGAGCGGATACAAATCAGACTTTATTATGTTCCCGGAGTTGTTTAACACGCCACTATTACAGCCTTATAATCATTTGCCAGAAATTGAAGCGATGCGTAAGCTTGCAGAAAAGACAAAGGAAATTGTGGATAGAATGCATGAATATGCTTTGAGCTACAATGTAAATATCATTACAGGTAGTATGCCGCTTTTAGATAATGGAAAACTTTACAATGCAACTTATTTATGCCACAGAACAGGAAAGATAGATGAGTACAGAAAAATTCACATCACACCTAACGAACAGAAATATTATGGGATGATCGGGGGCGATAAGGTTCAGGTTTTTGATACTGATTGTGGTAAAATTGGAATTTTAATTTGTTACGATGTTGAGTTTCCTGAACTAAGTCGTATTTATGCTGATCAAGGTATGCAGATTTTATTTGTCCCTTTCTTAACCGATACACAAAATGGTTACACCCGTGTTAGGCATTGTGCGCAAGCAAGAGCAATTGAAAACGAATGTTATGTTGCTATTGCTGGTTGCGTAGGTAATTTACCAAAGGTTAATAATATGGATATTCAATTTGCGCAATCGGCCGTATTTACGCCATCGGATTTTGCTTTCCCAACAAATGCGGTTAAAGCCGAAGCAACGCCAAATACGGAAATGGTTTTAGTAGTTGATGTTGATCTACATCTTTTAGATGAATTGCACCATTATGGAACTGTGAAGGTATTAAAAGATAGAAGAACCGATTTGTATCAGGTTAATTTATTGAAATAAAATTTAGCTATAAAAAATGCCGGTTACATCACTAACCGGCATTTCAAATTTACTAAAGCTAATTATTTTTACTTTCTAAGTGCAAACCATACAATTAAACCAATTATAACGGCAATTGGTAAAATCCACTTCATCACAGAACCTGCACCATTTTCATCTTTTTCAGTAACAGCAGGTTTTGCTGGTCCTGGGTTTTCTTTATGACTTTCGTAATCTTGCTCAATCGGTTTTGGAGCTTCTCCACTTTCCGTATGTTTTGGATCTATGTTTTCCATTAGTTAATATTTTAATGCGTTAATTAAAGCCTTATTGCATTTCAAATAGGATTTGAAAATAGGTTCGGCTCATATTTAATTATTTAGTTTTCAAAATAAGAACAAGCGATTAGGCAAAAGGTTTTAATCCTAAGCCTTATCTTTGCAAAATCATGTATAACAATTCTGCAAAATATAGCAAGCTTATAAAAGATGAGGCCATACGCCTCGGCTTTTTAGATTGTGGTATTGCGAAGGCAGAATTTTTGGAAGAAGAAGCTCAGAGATTAGAAAAATGGTTGGATAACAATCATCACGGCGAAATGAAATACATGGAAAATTACTTTGATAAAAGATTGGATCCTCGCTTACTTGTTGATGATGCGAAATCGGTAATTTCCCTTTCTCTAAATTATTATACAGACGATAAGCAACAAGACCAAAATGCGCCAAAAATCTCTAAATATGCATATGGGAAAGATTATCACACGGTAATTAAGGATAAATTAAAAGAATTAATATTTTTTATTGAAGAACATATTGGTGAAGTTTCTGGTCGTGCTTTTGTAGATTCGGCACCTGTTTTAGATAGAGCCTGGGCTAAACGTTCTGGCATTGGCTGGATTGGGAAAAATTCTAATCTAATTAGTAAACAAAACGGTTCTTTCTTTTTTCTTGCAGAGTTAATCATCGATTTAGAATTAGATTACGACCATCCATTTCAAACCGACCATTGTGGCACTTGTACCAGATGCCTTGATGCATGTCCTACAGACGCCATTATTGCGCCGCAAGTTGTTGATGGTAGCAAGTGTATTTCATACTTAACTATCGAACTGAAAAACGAAATTCCATCAGAATTTAAAGGTAAAATGGATAACTGGATGTTCGGTTGCGATATTTGTCAGGATGTTTGCCCTTGGAACCGTTTTTCGAAAGTACATAATGAAGAAGCTTTTAAGCCAGAAAGTGGATTACTGGATTTAAACGCGAAAGAACTTACAGAAATTACCGATGAAGTATTTAAAAAGGTATTTAAAGGCTCTGCAGTTAAACGGACAAAGTTTACAGGTTTAAAAAGAAATATAGATTTTCTAAAATCTTAAAAATGGTTAGGATAAAATTGATTATCTTTTTCATGCTTTTTGTTCAGGTTTTAAGTGCACAAACGCTGCATCTTAGAAAAAGAAAAGCAAATGCATTAGAAGGCAAAGCTTTTGCTTTGACTATTAATGATAGTACTTTGAGCTTAAAGGATAGAGAAGATATTATTTTAAAAGAAATAAGACGAGGCAATGTTCCAGACTTTTTGAGGAATTTATATAAGTTAAATATTAAAGCAGATTCGACTGGTGCTGAAACAGTTTTTATTTCCATTTTTGTTTTACCGGATTATCTGTCGATTGGTAGCAATAATGATTTTTTTTATGTTCCGATGACACCAATATTGGCGCAAAGAATAGCAAATCTTACGAATTGTATTTTACCAACAAAATCTCTCGTCGATGATATTCATGTTGGGTCTGAAATAAAATTGAAACCCCAACCTATTAATCCTTCGAAAGCAATGACAACGGTTCCTGTTTTTATAGCACATACCGATTCTGTTTTAAATCAACTAGAACCCTTTTTGATAAAACACACAGCAGGAGCTTTAACTGCAGGAAATAAGAAAGATATTATTATTTCAAATAAAATTTATGGTGAACCAACGCCAAGAGTTGTTATTTATGGTTGGCATAAGCTAGATGGAAAAGCGATTCAACCCGTTTACAATAAACACACGAATACTTGGGCTGATTATAGTCATGGTGTTCGTTTAATTCAAAATAAAATTTATATCAACAACAAAAAAACGACTTTAAAAAGAGCTTTAACTAACCCTAAATTAAGTCGTTTTTTTAGTGAGGAAGGTGTAATCAAGAAACCTTACTATCCTGTTTATAGAAAATATTAATGCACTGAGAAAGTATTGTCACTCTTAACCTTATCTGGCGTATGTGGATTTCCCATTACGATTTTAGTTAATTTTTTAGCAGTTTTAATATCCACGGTAAAAGTGTTGTTCCCTTTTTCCCAAGCACCGATGGTACTGTGATTTTGCATGGAAGAACCGTCTTCAAAAGTTAATAACAAGTCAATTGGTAGCGCTTTAGTTCCTTTATTTTCAATAACAATAGCATAACCAGAATCTGTTTTATCCGCAGATTTTATGGCCATATCTACAACGCCGCCTTCAAAAAACCAAGGTTTCCAGAACCAGTTTAGATCTTTACCACTTCCTTCGTTCATACTGTAGAAGAAATCATAAGGCATTGGATGTTTACCATTCCAGTTTTTAATATAATTATGCAAAGCTTTTATAAACAGTTCATCACCTAAATAATCCTTAACAAAAAGATAAGCTAAACCTGGTTTTGGGTAAGAGTTTGTGAATGAACCAGAACCTTTTAAATCAGGCGTTAAAGTCATTATTGGCGAGTCATCTTTTCCTCCGGAGCTTGAAGCTGTTGGCTGAATGCCGTACTCATCAACAATTGTAGAATCTATCATTGGTGAGATTAGCCACTCGCCTATTGTTGCCCAACCTTCATCCATCCAGCCATATTTTGTTTCGTTGATGCCCATATAAAATGGGAACATGGTATGAAAAATTTCATGGTCTGTAAGCGTAATTGCATCTTCTCGTTTATCTACCGGATTATCATTTACCATCATTGGGTACTCCATTTGGTCTAAACCATCGAAAACAGTTTCATGGTTGTATGGATATGGCCATTTCGGAAATTTATAGCTCATCGCTTCGACGGTTTTGCGGGCAAAATTTACAACCTCATAATAATCTTTGTGTTTTGGATTAAAAACTGCGTCAACCCTGGTGCGCCTTTTTGTTGCTGAATCAACAATAAGGCTTGATGATTTCCATAAATAATGATCGCTCAAAGCAAAAACAAAATCGGTTACATTTTTCGCTTCAAATTTAAAAGTGTTGAAAGCTTTCGCCTGAGTTACTTTCTTATCCGCTAAATCTTTATCGGCAATCACATCTACAACAGCATCATTTTTTTCAGCAGAAGCTATTCTCGAAACAATATCTTTTTGAAAAACATCTGAAGCATTTTTTAAATCGCCGGTTGCCCAAACACCGTATCCACCAGGTACGGTAACCTCTGCATTAAAATTATCGAAATCGTTATAAAACTCCTCGGCACCTGTGTAAGGATATTTATTCCAGCCATTAACATCATCATAAACAGCAATTCTTGGAAAGAAATAAGCAACAAAGTGTGAGCCTTCATCTACTTGACCAGTACGCATATGCGAACCTTTATTTAAAGTATAATTATAAGTAATCGAAAATTTTATGGTTTTACCTGGTATAACAGCGGGAACGTTGACTGTCATGTTTGTTCCATCAATATTGAAATCTGAAATTCCTCTACCATTAGCAGCTAAACGCTCAATTGTAACCCCTTCACCTAAATCTGATTCAGCAAAACGTGCTTTTCTAGGCACACCCTTTTTGTATAAATTTGGATATAACTTAAACCAAATGGTTTTTAAAGTATCAGGACTATTATTGGTATAAACCACATCTACTTTTCCATTTAACAATCGGCTAACCGGATTAAAATTAACTTTTAGGTTGTAGTCAGATGTATTTTGCCAATACTTTTTACCCGGTTTTCCATCCATACTTCTCGTTTCCTGTTGATATGTTTTTTGAAAAACAGGTTCTATTGGAAGTTGAGTTTGTGCATTTAAAGTGCTAGCTCCAAGAATTAAGAGCGCAGATATTTTAAAAAATTTCATATTTATAGATTATTGCAACCACAGATGCACACAGATAAACACAGATTTTTTTTAATGAAATTAATAGCCATTAAGTATTCGCTTTATTTCTATTCTTGGCTTGCCAAAATTAATAAGCAAACCACATCTCTTATTACATGCTACCAAATAATTCATTAGTTGGGCTTGATGTATTTCATTTAGTTCTCTTATTGCTTTAATTTCTACAATAATCTCATCTTCTACAATAAGGTCTGCAAAATATTCTCCAACTATTTGGCTGTCGTAAAGAACGTTAAGAGGCTGTTGTTTTGTTACACGAAAATTATATTTCGAAACTTCTAAAAACATTGCGTTCTCATAAACCTTCTCTAAAAATCCAGAGCCTAAGGTATTTGATACGATGTATGCAGCGCCAATTATTTTTTCAGTTATAAGATTGAGTTCATCCAATTCGATTTAATTTATCTGTGTTTATCCTTTTTATCTGTGGTTAAAAATTACTTGCCAAATTTCATCTTCAACTGGTCAAGCATATCGTTATTTATTGGCTGAGCTGGTTTTTCCTGAGGTTTTGGTTTGTTATATTGTGGTTTATTTCCTTGAGGTTGTTGTGGTCTCGGCACTCTGTTTTCGTTTTTCTTTGCGTTAAACTTCGCCCACTCTTCATCTAATTTTTTCTTTGTGTAAAGGGGGAAATCGCCATTTTTCATCCAGGCGTAATAACTTGGTTCTACACTAAAAACTTGCTCAGTAGTTTTACCCTTATGTTTTCCGAAGTTAAAGCAAACCTCATCTTTATCGTTGTAAACTAATCTGCCAGCAAAATCTACTGGTTTATTAATATTTGTAAAAACGTGTAAAGCATCAACATCATTAACAACAGGTTTACTTTTTATTCCTTGCTTATTTTCAAATTCTTTATCAGCATACATATCTAACTGACCAAGCAAAACTTTATATGTTGCAATTACATCCGCTTCTGCAGCATGAGCGTTAACTAAATCTTCATTACAATAAAATTTATATGCAGCTTTCAGCGTTCTTTGCTCCATCTGGTGAAAAATATTTTGAACATCTACGAATTTTCTTCCGTTCATATCAAAATCTACTTCAGCTCTTAAAAACTCTTCTAAAAGCATCGGGATGTCAAACTTGTTAGAATTATATCCTGCGAGATCACTTTCTCCTAAAAACTCAGCAATTTCTACTGCTAATTCTTTAAAAGTTGGTTCGTTAACAATATCCTCATCATAAATACCATGTATTAAAGAAGTTTGCAACGGAATAGGCATCTCTGGATTAACACGCCACGTTTTAACAAGCTCGGTGCCATCTGGCATAGCTTTTAAAATAGCAATCTCTACAATTCTATCGGCACCAACATTAATACCAGTTGCCTCAAGATCAAAAAAAGCTAAAGGGCGTTTTAAATTTAATTTCATTATAATAAATATGAGATTGAGGCATTTGATTTAACAAAATTACCTGTAATGTTTATTTATTCAAAAGTGCTAAAAAGGTTTGGTTTGTTTTGTAAAATCTATCGCTTAATTGAAAAATATAATTATCAGATTATTTTAGAATATAACGCTGTAAATTTAAATTGCGATAAATTAACCAAACTCAAAATGCGTAAAATTTTCTTACTACTTTCTTTATCTATTTGTGTATTTACAACCTTTGCACAAAATTTTTCTTACGGGGTTATTACACATGATGATAACGACTTCGACAGGAATAAAATAGATAGTAATGCAAATGCTGTAGTTTTAAAAGAATTCGGAACATCTTCTATTCAAATAAACGACGGAACAGGCAGCTTAGAATTGATATTTGAATACCATGTAAAAATTAAAATTTATAATAAGGAAGGTTACAAACAAGCCAATATTGCTATTCCTAGCTATAAAGATGCTTCTAGAGAAGAATTTATAAATACAATTAAAGCATCTACTTTCAATTATGAAAATGGTCGTTTCGTAGAAACTATAATGGATAAGAAGGCCATTTTTAAAGAAAATAAATCAAAATACTGGTCTTCTACAAAATTTACACTTCCAAATATTAAAGATGGGTCGATAATAGAATATAGTTATCGTTTAGAGTCTCCAAATCTTTTCAATTTTAAAACATGGGAATTTCAAAGTGACATCCCTAAAGTTTATAGCGAGTATTTAGTATTCATTCCTGCTGTTTATAATTACAATGTTTCGCTTAGAGGATTTTACAAACTAAGTGATAATAAAAGTGAAATTGCTAAAGAATGCTTACGAATTAATGGTATTCCGATAGATTGTTCGAAGATTGCATACGTTATGAAAGATATCCCAGCATTTGTAGAAGAAAGCTATATGACTGCTGCAAGTAATTTTAAATCAGCAATTTATTTCGAATTATCTGATTGGCAAATGCCTGATGGCAGAAAGCAAAGTTATACTAAAAGCTGGAAAGATGTTGACTACGAGTTAACTTCTGAAAAAACTTTGGGCTCGCAAATGAAGCGGAAAGATGTTTTTAAAGATTTGATTCCTACCATTACTAAAAATACTACTGACGATTTAAGTAAAGCAAAAGCAATTTATGAATACATAAAAAAGCAAATTAAATGGAATAATTATTACGGAACCCGAAGCGATGATAACATTAAAAAAGCTTTGGATATACGCTCTGGCAATGTAGCTGATATTAATTTAAGTCTTATTTCAGCGTTATCCGCTGCCAATTTAGATGCTGAAGCAGTTATTTTATCAACCCGAGAAAATGGTACCGTAAACAAATTATATCCAATTATTAGCGATTTTAATTACCTCGTAGCAAAAGTAAATATTGGTGATAAAAGTTATCTTTTGGATGCAACTGAACCGCTCTTGCCATTTGGTTTGTTGCCTTTACGCTGCGTTAATGACCAGGGTCGGGTTATCAATCTAAAAAAACCATCATATTGGATAGATTTAACAGCTTTTCAAAAATCATCTACCAGCTACATTATGGATGCAAAATTAAATCCTGAGGGAAAAATTACAGGAACAATTACCACTCATAGCACAGGTTATGCCGCTTTTAACAAACGTAAAGAAATTAAAAAATTTAACTCTCCTGATGAATATGTAGAGAAGTTAGATGAACGCTTGCCTAAACTTCAGATTTTAAAACACGAAATAAAAAATATTGATAGCGTAGAAAACACGCTTACAGAAATTTATGAAATGGAGTTTTCGCCAATTGAAAATGCCACAAAAGATGATTTAAATTTTAGTCCGTTTTTTATAAATCCGGTGGGAAAAAACCCATTTAATTTAAACGAACGAACTTATCCTGTAGATTTAGGCTCTTCATCAGATGAGCGCATTGTAATAACCATTGCATTGCCTGGCAAATTTGACTTAATAGAAAAGCCAAAAGATATATCGATTGGTTTACCTAATGGCGGTGGAAGGTATTTATTAAAAACGACTATTGAAGATAACATTTTATCCTTCAGCCAAATGCTTCAACTTAATAAGGCTATCTATCAAGCAGAAGAATATCCGTATTTAAAGGAGTTTTACAGTAAGATTATTCAAAACCAAAAGTCGGATGTTTTACTAAAAAAACTAAAATAAAATGAAGCTATTACTTATATTTTCCAGTATCATTTTATGTTATTCTACAGTGTTTGGGCAAGATAATTACGATTCAGAGCTAATTCCTTCTAACTTAAAAAATCGGGCTAACGCAACCATTAGAAACGAAGAAACTGTTGTAGATATGCGCTCGCCTGATAACGTTATGCTAAGTGTTAAAAAGGCTATAACTGTTTACAATAAAAATGGAGAAAACGATGCGAGATTGGTACTTTTTTACGATAAAAATACAGCTATAAAAAGCATCAAGGGCGAAGTTTATAATGCATCAGGCATTTTAACCAAGAAATTTTCTCAAAGTAATTTCAGCGATGAAAGTGCTGCCGATGGTTTTTCTTTATTTGTTGATAGCCGTGTTAAGCACTACCTCCCATCAGAAAATATTTATCCTTACACAATCGTTTACAATTACGAAATTCGATACAAACAAAACTTAATTATTCGCGATTGGGTGCCGCAAACAGCAGATGATATTTCGGTTGAGAAAAGCAGTTATACATTTATATGTAAGCCAACTGATGAACTTAGAATTAAAGCCCAGAATTTTGCCGAAAAACCAGAAGAACAAATTAACGAGAAGCAAAAAACTTTAATTTGGAAAATTAGTAATATGGCTGCTGTTAAACCAGAGCCATTCAGTCCGGATAGAGATACTCATCAAACAACTATAAAAATAGCAGCTAAAGAATTTACTTATTATAATCATAAAGGAAGTTATACAAATTGGCAGGAGTTGGGTAAATGGGTTTATGATGATTTGCTTAAAACCCGTAAAACACTAGCACCCGCAACAGTAGAATTAATTAAAGATTTAGTAAAAAACGAGAAGACAGATACTGATAAAGCGAGAAAGATTTATCAATACATGCAAGATAAAACCCGTTATATCAGTGTCCAAATTGGCATAGGTGGTTTTCAGCCGGTTTCTGCTGCCGATGTAGATAGACTTGGTTATGGCGATTGCAAGGCTTTAGTAAACTACATGCAAAGCCTTTTAGATGTAGTTGGCATCGATTCTTATTATTGCGTTGTTGAGGCTGGAAATCAAAAAGCAAGCCTCGACCCTACTTATGCAAGTATGGTGCAGGGAAATCACATTATTTTATGTATGCCACTCAAAGGAGATACAACTTGGTTAGAATGTACAAATCAAAAAATCCCTTTTGGATTTTTAAGCACATTTACGGATGATAGAACTGTTCTTGCTTGTACCGCAGATGGCGGTAAACTGCTAAAAACACCAAAATTAAGTACAGAGAATAATCAACAGATTAGAAACGGAACAATTACTATATTTCCGAATGGTGATGCTAAGGGAAATATTAAAACTGTTTTTAAAGGTTCGCAATATGATAATAACGAAGAGATTATAGGCAAGCCATTCACTGAGCAACAAAAGCTTTTAACAGATGTTTATAATATTGATAATATAAATTTCAGTGCGGTTAACTATGTTCAGAAAAAAGATATAAACCCCGAAGTAATTGAAAATATTGCAATAAGTATTAGAAGTTACGCTGCGATAAATAATGGCAGAATGTTTATAAAGATAAATGCCTTTAATACACAAAACGCTGTTACTGAAGTTAGGAACAGGACTCAGCCCGTTTACATTAACCGAGGTTTTACCGATGAAGACACAATTGTTTATAATTTACCAGATGAGGTAATGACTAATATTTTGCCTGAGAATGACAAAAAATACAAAACAGTTTTTGGAGAATATACGATGAAAGCAAGTTTAGAAGGCAAAAAATTAACTTACTATAGAAAACTTGTAATGAATGATGGCACTTTCCCAGCTTCAAGTTATGCCGAATTTTATAAGTTTATTACTGATGTTAATTCTGCCGATGGCTTAAAAATAATTCTTAACTTAAAAAAATAATTCCCAATCCTATACCAATAATCATAATTAAATACATAATAATTTCTGTAGAAGCAAAACGTTTATATTTAGTCCAGAAAGAATAATCGTTATCTTGATTTGGCATTATTATTTATTTACTGGCAAAAATAGGGTTTTTAAAATAATTATTTTGCATTAGGTTTATAGGTTGTAATTTGCTTTGCCATGCCTTTAAAAAGAACGATATGAAATGGCCACATTGCATACCAATACATTCTTCCCCACAAGCCTTTTGGCCTGAATGTAGCTATTTGAGAAAGAAAAGCCTGACCATGAAAATCTATTAGTTTCAATTCTAACCAAGCTTCGCCAGGAACTTTCATTTCCGCGTAGAGTAACAGTCTTTTACTTTTTTTATCAGCTAGCAAAACCCTCCAAAAATCTAAAACATCACCAGCTTGAATATCTGTATTGCTAGTTCTTCCTCTTCTGGTACCAACGCCACCAAACATTTTATCTAAGAGACCCCTAAACTGCCAAAGCCAATCCATATAATACCAACCCCTGTTTCCTCCAATGCTCCAAATATTTTCAAAAACCTCTTCAGCTTTGCGTTCGAAAGGCATTCTAACCTTGTATTCTAATGTTCCATTTTGAGGAACTTTTATCTGATCCATAAAATTCGATTGCAAGTAACCTCTATTTAAGGCATCTTTCCAACTCGAAACAATAGAATTTTGGTCAATTTTTTCGAAGGCAAGGTGCAACGATTCTGCGTATGTTAAACATTTTCTTGGTACAACATTATGTATTCGGTCATCCTTACAAACCACTTCATTTTTCATGCTATCAACCAAACTCCTGGCCAATGAATATGGTACAGGCGTTATCATATTTAACCATAACGATGATAATCTGGGTGTTAAAACAGGAACAGTAACTATCCATCTTTTTAACTGTCGCTCGTTGGCATAGCCCATCATCATTTCCCGATAGGTTAAAATATCAGGTCCGCCTATATCAAAGGTTTGGTTATATGCTTTTTCGTTATGTAAAACACCAAGTAAATAGGCTAAAACATCTCTTATACCAATTGGCTGGCACTTTGTTTTTACCCATTTTGGGGTTATCATAAATGGAATTTTCTCCGTTAAATCCCTTATAATTTCGAAAGACGCACTGCCAGAGCCAATAATTATTGCAGCTCTTAAAATTGTGCAGGCTACTCCTGATAATTTCAACTCTTCTTCTACTGCCAACCGCGAGCCTAAATGTTTAGAGAGATGCTCATCATTTGCGATTCCTGTTAAATAAATGATTTGCTTACAATTGGTTTCTTTTATTGCCGATGAAAAATTTGCTGAAGACTTCCTTTCCATATCATCAAATTCAGAACCACTCGATGACATAGAATGAACTAAATAATAAGCGGCTTCAATATTTTCCGGAATTACTTTTAAACTTTCGGGGTTAAGTAAATCGCCTTCGATAATTGTAACCTGTTCACATAAATCAGATAGTGCAACAAATCGTCTCTTATCGCGAACCATGCAAATAATTTCGTGTTTTTCTTCTAAAAGTAAAGGCAATAACCTTGTACCAATGTAACCGTTTGCACCTGTAAGTAATATTTTCATAAATTATTATCTAATTTATTAAACACAAGAAAACTTTCTTTGTTAGGGTTGTTGTTAAATTGTTTTATTAAAAACATTCCATTAAGTTTTAAAATCGCGAATTGAAGTCATAAGAATGTCAAGACTAACTAATTCAACAACATGTATCATGAGCGTTACAATAATAATCATAAATAACCGTATAAGTAGTTCATTATCATCTACAAAGATCCCTGAATGAATAAAAACATAATGGGCATAGTTAAGACCATTTTATTGGTGATTAGCATTGTCGGTACAAGTTGGAAAGCGGTAGAGCATCCACTAAATAATCAAGATAATATTAATAGACTTAGAACCGATAGTCTTTATAATGAATATATTTTGAATTTATATCATACGGTTCATCTAGATTCTACAGGTTTAAATATAAATGTTTTCGAAAAGGCATTAACGGGGTTCTATAATTTTAAATCATCTGGTTTCCTTCATAATAAATCCATTTTAACTATTGCTGATTTTGACCAGGAAAGTTGTAAAAAAAGACTTTATATTATCGATTTAGATAAAAAAGAATTGGTTCTAAACACTTGGGTTGCGCATGGGCAAAATAGCGGTGGCGATAAACCTTCATACTTTTCGAATGCCGTAAATTCTAATACAAGCAGCGTTGGTTTTTATTTAACTGGTGAGATATATTCCGGAAAACACGGTCGTTCTTTAAAACTCGATGGTATGGATTACGGTTTTAACAACAATGCAAGAGAACGAGCAATAGTAATTCATGGTGCTGATTATGTGAGCCAACAAAGCATAAATCAATTAGGAAGATTAGGAAGAAGCCAGGGTTGCCCTGCTGTTTCTTCTAAATTAATCAACACAGTTATTAATACAATTTCTGATAAAACAGTGCTATTTATTAATAGTTCATCGTTAAATTATACTTCTCAATACTTAAATGAAACATTGGCCGCCAACGAAGTTTTAAATCAGGAAGAAGTTTTAGCGGCTAATATTGATTAATTTTTAAGGTTCTTATTACTGATATTTTTCGGTAAAACCCATGATATGGGCGATTTAAAATTTGATAAAAAATCCCAAATCCAACGGTTACTATCTAGTTCTCGTTCTCCGCAATCGATTATTGCTGCCCGCTCTATACCTTTCATTAAAATATTTTGAATCCATTTTATTTTAATATTTCGATGAAAAAGTAAACCATAATAATCGCAATAAACATGTGCCCAAATTTCTACCATTAAAGATTCGTTATGGATATTTAATGGCTTATCAAATTCGCTTTTATAATCTTCTTTTATAACTTTAATTAATTGAAATGTACGTGTTTTAGCGCCACCATCCAGATATCGCCACAAACCATTATCACTTTTTAGCCGAATTATTCCTTCCTCAAGCTTTACCTTAATTTTGCAGTTTTCTAATTCGTAAATCTTATCCATTTATTAAAATTATAGTAATTAGACACTTCAAGACCAAAATTGTTATCATGCTTTCGATTAATAATTGATTATCAGATATTTTCATTTAAAAACTGTTTCTAAATCCATTATAACCAATATTGTGAGTAAAATTTTAAGCCTTACACGAATATTTTTAATCATCTTTGAGGTTTAAAAAACGGAACCTAATTAATGAAGATTGTAATTGCAGAGAAACCATCTGTTGGTCGCGAGCTTGCCAAAGTTTTCGGCGCTACCACCAGAAAAGACGGATACATTGAAGGTAAAGGCTACTCTTTTACCTGGGCATTCGGTCATTTACTGCAACTTGCACCACCACAAGATTATGGTTTTATTGGCTGGCGGAAACAACATTTACCAATGTTACCTGCAAAATTTAAACTTGCTGTTAGAAAAATAAAAACGAAAGATGGTTTTGTTGAAGACCCAGCCGTAAGAAAGCAGTTAGATACCATTAAAAAACTTTTCGATGATGCAACAGAAATAATCGTTGCAACGGATGCCGGGCGAGAAGGCGAACTGATTTTTAGATACATTTATTATTATTTAAAGTGTAAAAAACCCTTTAAAAGGTTGTGGATTTCATCGCAAACTGATGAGGCAATAAAAGATGGCTTCAGAAATTTAAAACCGGGAACAGATTACGACACGCTTTTTAATTCAGCTCACTGCCGCTCTGAATCTGATTGGCTTGTTGGTATGAATGCAACACAAGCTCTAAGTATATCTGCAGGAAACCGAACAGTACTTTCGCTTGGTAGAGTACAAACACCTACCCTTGCTATGATTTGTGCTCGGTTTTTAGAGATTAAAAATTTCGTTCCACAAACTTATTTCCAGATTAGTATTCAGCTTACTAAAGACGAACAGACTTTTAAAGCCATATCTACAAGTAATTATAAAGATAAAGCTGAAGTTGAAGCCATTTTTAGTTTAGTTGAAGATGTACCTTCAGGATTCCCGATTGGAGGAAATGTTACCGCCGTTGAAGCTAAGCCAAGAAAAGAACCACCTCCGCTTTTACACGATTTAAGTTCGTTGCAACAAGAGGCAAATAAGAAAAAAGGTTACACCGCAGATCAAACCTTAAACATTTTGCAAAACCTGTACGAAAGTAAATTGGTTTCTTATCCACGTACTGGTAGCCGTTATATTGGCGACGATGTTTTTGCCGGCGTACCAGCATTGATTGATAAGTTTGTCAATCATCCCGATTTCGGTAAGCAAGCGCAGTTTTTACAAACCGCCACATTAAACAAAAGAAGTGTAAATGCCAAAAAAGTAACCGATCACCATGCTGTTTTACCAACTGGCGAAGAAGCTTATGGATTAAGTGCTGATAAACAAGCTGTTTATGATATGGTTGTAGGCAGAATGATTGAAGCTTTTCATCAGGAATGCTTAAAAGAAATTACAAAAATTACGATACAATCTGGCACAACTTTTCTTGCCAATGGAACGGTAATACGCTCTGCAGGATGGCGTTCTGTTTTCAACGAAACAGAAGACGACAAAAAAGACGAAGATAATGCAGCGTTGCCAAAAGTAGCGGTTGGTGAGCAATTACCAATCGTAGAAAAAAGCTTGCTAGAAAAACAAACCAAGCCAAAAGCAATGTTTAACGAAGCATCTTTATTAAAAGCGCTGGAAACATCAGGTAAAGAAATAGAAGATGAAGAATTGCGTTATGCAATGAAAGACAGTGGATTAGGAACTCCAGCTACTCGTGCGTCAATTATAGAAACATTAATTACGCGAGAATATATAACCAGAGAGAAACGTAACCTAGTGCCAACAAATAAGGGATTGGCTGTTTACGAAGTTGTAAAGGATAAACAAATCGCCCAGGCAGAATTAACCGGCCAATGGGAAAAACGTTTAGAAGAGATTCGTACTGGTGCCTCAGTAAAAGATTTTAAGGCAGAAATTACAGAATACACAAAAACGATTACTAATGAACTGCTTATTGCAGGCGCAACGATATCTGGTAAATTAGAAGAACAAAAAACCGAAAAGGTTTAAAGTTTAGTATCGATAAATTCTTTTGTAACTTTATTCATATGCTCATCTTTCTGAATAAATCCAATTGCTCCGGCTGCTGTATATTCTGCTTCCAAAGTTTTTTTATCGTTACCAGTAAACATTACAATCTTTAAATCGGGATGATCTTTTTTAATCATAAATACTGTATTTGGACTGCTATCGCCATTTGGCATGTTGATATCCAGTAAAAGCAAATCGAATTTTTCAGCGCTTAATAAATTAAATGTTTCTTCCAGATTGGTAGTTTGTTTTATCTGTGGATTTATTAGATATTTTATAAAAAAGCCACGCATTACTAACCGCATTAACTCGCTGTCATCAGCTATTAAGATTTTAAGGTTTTCTTTCATTGAAAATTTTGACTGATGAAATTTTTGATCTAGTCAAATAAAATATCATCAATCAGTAATTCTAGATAGAGTATTTACTCTATATTTTCAATAAGATGCACTAGAAAGGACGATATTCAAAAATAGCATTTTTATCCTTTAATGAAAAAAATAAATGACTTAAGCTTCTCTAAATTCCCATGCGCTATGATAGGCACCTAAATACTCTGCATACTCCATAAAATTATTGTAAAATATCGATCTTGATAAAGTAGCACCATCACCAATTACAACAAGCTTTTTTCTAGCTCTTGTCATCGCAACGTTCATTCTCCTTATATCTGACAGGAAACCAATCATGCCTTCAGCATTGCTTCTAGTTAAACTGATATAAACAATATCTCTTTCCTGACCTTGAAAACTATCTATTGTATTAGCAGAAATTTCATCTGTGTGAGCCATTAAAATCGGGTTTGCGTGCATAAGCTCTTTTAGTAAGTGAACCTGCTGTTTATATGGTGATATAACGGCAATGCTGGGAAATTTGGCATCTAAATACTGAGATTCGATTGTTTCAATAAATTGGCCTAAATGTTTTAGCAAAAAAACTGCTTCTTCCGGATTCGTGGTACTTGTACCATCTGCCCTTTCGTCAAAACCACAGCCAGCTGTATCTATAAACATTAAAGGTTCGTCGTTTTGGAATAGGACATGCTCTGAAACCGAAGCATTAGCAAGCAATTTATCATCATAAAAAACTTTTGATGAATAGCCCATTATTTTACGATTCATGCGATATTGTTCGTTTAACAAAACCACTGCATCGGGATGAAGGCTAACTAACTTCTCCAATAAAGTAGTAGACAAACCATTTTTTGCAGCTTCAGCAGATTTTATAGTTGGCGACAACTGAAAATGATCTCCAGCAAAGATCACTTTTTCGGCTTTTAAAATAGGTATCCAACAGGCTGGTTCGAGTGCTTGTCCAGCTTCATCAATTACAACGGTATTATATTTTAAGTTTTTAACTGTATAATGGTTAGAACCAACAAGTGTAGCTGTAATAATCTGTGCGTTGTTAAATAAATTGTCGATTATATATTGCTCAGAATTTTCTATTTCCTTACCAATTTTATGAGCTTCATCGAACAATGCTTTTCGCTGATCTCTTTCTGCCTTGCCAAAACTTCGCTTGTATTTATGAGCCATATTTTTATACTCGTTAGCTTGTTTTTTCAACGCTTTAATCGATTTCATTTCAGGGTGCTCGGCCATTTTGTAATCTAGTGTAGCATGAATTAATTTTTCAGAAACCCTTGCTGGATTACCAACTCGAATTACATTTAGTCCTTCTTCTGATAATTTTTCGGTTAGTAAATCTACTGCCGTATTACTTGGTGCGACAACCAGTATTTTTTGGTTTTCTTGCTTGCTTAATGCTTTAATAGCCTGTACCAAAGTTGTTGTTTTTCCCGTCCCAGGTGGCCCATGAACTATCGCCAATTGATTTGCTGACAGAATATTGGTTACTGCGTTTTGCTGCGAAACATTCAGCTTTTCTGATGAATAGTAAGCCGAATTAAGTTTAAAATCAGGTTTTTCGCTACCTGTTAAAATTTTTATCAACTTATTTTTTGCCGAATCATCTGAAATTAAAACAGCTTGTTTCAAAGCGGCATTCATTTCATCGTAACTATTATTATCAAACAATAAATCAACGCCTAGTTTGCCATCTCTTGTCCAATCCGGAAGTTCATCTAAACGTAAACTGATTTTCATCTTATTACGGTTTAGATGTGCAATTACACCTTCTATCCTATCTGTTTTAGGATCATGATTAGAGAATAAAACAACTGCAGAACCAAAACGAAATTGTTGAGATAGATCCTGATGGGTTGTTCTTTCAATTTCGACGGTAATATAATCGCCTCTGCCAATTTCCGTATTACGAATAGCAATTGGATACCAAGTTAAACCCAAAGTTCTCCTATCGGCAGCAGAAGTGTTTTCTGTTAATTTTAAGAATGTTTGATGATCGGCTTTGCGTTCAATATCAAGCAAATCCTGAAGTTTTTTGAAATAATCTTTAGACAAAGACTGAAATGTTAAATGTAAATTGATGGAGATTTTTAAAGCACTAATTGTTCATGAAGTTTTAACAGCGTTTCTTCGGCATTAATACAAAAACCCGGATGTACTTTTGAACATTGAACAACCGTGCTTCTTGTTGCCGTTAACCAGCGAAAACGAGAAGCCATATCATATTGACCGATTGTTCCGGATCCGTCTGCTCCTGAAGTAATGCGCTCGAAAGCAATTAAATTTGCTTCAATTTCTTCTACATCTAAACCTTTTGAAAATGCTTTTAGTTTACTGTAATCGATTGTGAAAATTGCTTTTAGATATTTCTGTTTGGCACAATATAGTACGATTCCAACATTTAAAAATTCTTCACGTTCTACCCTTGGCATAACCCGAATTACAGCATACTCAAATAAATGTCGCTCTTGCATACTGTGCTTCCTTTAAAAAAATATCTGAACTTGCTAATCGGTTTTCTAAAAAGCTGGCGTAAGCCATACGATGTTGATCTTTATTCTCGAAAATATTCTCACCTTCTAACCACTCGTCTGGAATTAATGAAACTATTATTTTAAAATGCTCTGGTTTCAAGATTGATCTGAATTCAGCATCTACCGTTTCCAAATCATTAGCCCAAGGCAACAAAACATGATCTTTAATTAACGCAAATGGTCTCTTTGCCTGTTCTTCCCAATTTTGCCATGAATGATGAAAATATAAAGAAGCTCCGTGATCAATTAACCATAATTCTTTATGCCACAAAAGCATATTAGTATTACGGCAGGTTCTATCCATATTGGTAAGCAAACAGTCTAACCACACAATTTGCGAAGCCAGTTTAGAATCAATTTTAGTTACAGTTGGATCGAAAGTAATTGCACCAGATAAATAATGAAGCGCTAGATTTAAGCCTACACTTGCCTTTAATAAATCCTGAATTTCTTCGTCTGGCTCGGTTCTGCCAAACGCTTCGTCAAGATTGGCAAAAACTAATTCCGGAACACGTAAACCTAAAATTCTAGCTATTTCACCGCCAATTAATTCGGCAATTAATGCTCTTGGACCTTGTCCCGCTCCTCGAAATTTTAATACATAAAGAAAACCATCGTCGGCTTCGGCGATGGCTGGCATAGAACCTCCTTCTCGCAAAGGCGTAACATATCTTATTACGTTAACTGTTCTCAGTTGAATATCGTTCATAAATTATATTGCCAAATTTAGAAGAAATCTGCCAAATAAGTAGATTATTGGATCGAGAACTAAAATAACTTCAACTTTAAATCTGAATAATAAATGTTAATGTTCTTTATTCTTCATTATGAAGAAAATTCATGCCTTCAGGCGTAATAGAAGATGACCATTGAACGGCTTCTCGATTTATTTTTATATAACCAAGATTTTCGAGTTCTTCATATTGTTCATCCATCCCTCCAAGAATAGATGAGCTTACTTGTTGATCAATAACCTCTAGTAGAGATTTAATTTCTGCTCGTTCCATTATAAAATAGTTTTTAATTAAACATTTAAAACTTCATAAAGTTTAAATTTAAGCTTTTTATAAGAAACTGTTTAAAAATGATTTATAGATTTTATAAAGGTGCGTGGGGACACGCACCTTGGCTATTGCCATGGAATGTGTCTCCACGTTCTATAAAGTAATTGGAGTTGAAATTTAAACAGTTTCTAAAAGAATTTGACAATTGTCAAAAAGATAAAAAATCAAAAAAACGTAAAAGTTTTAACAAAAAATTCGGTTTTATCGGAACTAAGTATATCTTTGCTCTTGAGAGCGTTAATTTAGATGCGGGTATACGACGAAAGTTGTATGCCCGTTTTTTATTTTAATTAGTTTTTATTGCTTCTAGTACGCTTTTAAGGCATATTTTGAGCCAAGGAGTATACAAATCCGGATTTGTTTTTATATCTTCTTCTAAAACTTTCAGATCAATATATTTGTAAGATTCTACCTCGTTAAAATTTATGGTTGGCAACTCGTCAGAAGTTCCAAAAAAAACATGGTCAAGCTCATGTTCAATTAATCCATCAGCAAACTCTGCTTTATAAGTAAAATTGAAGCCATAGGTTAAATCGCAATCCATACCCATTTCTTCTTGCAATCTTCTTTTTGCAGCACCCTCATTATCTTCTCCAAATCTTGGATGACTGCAACACGTGTTAGTCCAGAGACCACCAGAATGATACTTGTTAACTGCTCTTTGTTGTAAAAGCAATTCGCCTTTCGAGTTAAATATAAAAACAGAAAAGGCACGATGTAGTAAGCCCTTTTCATGAGCCTCCATTTTCTCCATCTGCCCTGTTGGCCTGTCGTTTTTATCTACAAGAATTACTTCTTCAATCATTATTAATATAAATATTCGGGATGAGAATTAAAATTTTATATAACATTTAATTTGTGACGAATCATGCTATCTAACATCAACCCAACTTTACGGTGATTAGAAATCCTGATTCTTTCGTTCATTATTCTTTCTGCTGATAAACCCTTAATTTTTGTAAAAAGCTTTCTGTAGTAGATGTAAGATAAATAAACGCCGCTTCTTGACGACAATGGCAGCATTTTTATACCAATCAAAGCCTGCTCAAACTCGGTTTCTATTTCAGACTCGATAGCTTTTTTTTGTTTATCGCAAAAGGCTGCAAGATTTACATTAGGAAAATAACTACGTTTTAGCGACTGATGATCGGCTTTTAAATCTCTTAAAAAATTAACTTTTTGAAATGCCGAACCTAATTTCATTGCATAAGGCTTTAATTTTTGATATTCAACTTCATCTCCATTGGTAAATACCTTTAAGCACATTAAGCCAACAACTTCTGCAGAACCAAGTATGTATGTATCATATAATTCTGGTGTGTAATTTTTTTCCAACAGATCCATTTCCATACTATTCAAAAACAGAATAATTAACTGATGGTCAATGCCATATTCATTTACAACTTTTTGAAAAGAATTTAAAATAGGATTTAAACTGATGCCTAGTTCTAATGCTTCGAAAGTATCGGCTTTAAATTTATTTAACAGATACTCTTTATCAAAG
Source organism: Pedobacter jamesrossensis (assembly GCF_042650905.1). Lineage (NCBI taxonomy): Bacteria > Pseudomonadati > Bacteroidota > Sphingobacteriia > Sphingobacteriales > Sphingobacteriaceae > Pedobacter > Pedobacter jamesrossensis. Next base: position 32,146 of record NZ_JBHSBY010000032.1, read on the forward strand.
GAGTGAAAACTATCAACAATTTCATCGGCCAAACGTACAAAACCATATATCGAATAAATAGGCAAACGAAGATTTTTATTCAAGAAATATATTCCGAACGAAAAACTGGTACTATAAAGCTTTGTTGTAATTTTACTGCAATCTGCAGACAATTTGTCGAATATTTCTTTCATAAAACAGGTAAATTTTGAACTTTATTTTCGAATTCTTGCAATGAATTTATTTGATTAATTTTTTTTCCAAGTTTTAACTGGTTAGGGCCATAAGCATTACCAGCAAAATAAATTTTAATTGATGAACAAATTTTCTCTAGATCTTCTATATACTTTTGAGCTGCTTTTTTAGCCCTTGATCTTACCATAAAAAATAAAACACTGTCGATATCATTTTGCTCTACCACTTTTTTTATAGAATCTAGAGGAACTTTTGAACCTAAAAATATAACTTTCTTGCCATTAGCTTTAAGGATATAATTTGCAAACAGTAAACCTATTTCATGGTCTTCATCCTCGGGCAAGAAAAGTAACCAGGTTTGATTGGCATTTTCATTTAACGGTAGATTATCAATCGCTGCATGTATTTTTCTTCGAATAATATTCGATAAAAAATGCTCCTGTGCAGGGCAGATATCATCTTTACGCCACATTAAACCCAATCTAACCAAAATTGGATACATGATATTTTTATAAGATTCTAAAATCCCGAACTTACTAATACATGTATTTAAAAGATTATCAAATGAAAATTCATCGTAACATAGTCCATGCTTAAGTAATTGAGTTACATAATACTCAAAGTTAGATGTTTCAGAAATAGACTGAAGTTCTTTTTGTAATAAACGACTAATATCTTCATCAGAAAGACTGCAAATTTTAGATATTTTTAAACCTGATTGATTAAGACTTACAATGTTTAGCAATCTTTTCAGCTGATCATCATCATAAAACCTGGTATTGCCTTCAGTCCGCATCGGTTTTAAAGCATTATACCTTTGCTCCCAAATCCTGATGGTATGAGATTGCACTCCTGAGAATTGTTCGAGGTCGGATATGGAGTAAATCATTTTTGTTTAAATATATTAAATAAAATCTAAACAAAAATAATATTGGAAAGTTTTTCAATAAATGTTTGAAATTTTATATTTCAGCATATATTTCAGAGAAGAACAGGTAGTTTATTTCTTTGAAAATCCTTACCAACCTACACGAAAACTATATAATCCTTTACAAACAAATTAAAATCCATTACTAAAACATTTTTTTTTCTAAATTAGAACAGTTGCCTTAATTTGCATTCGTTTTAGCCGCTGCCTTATATGAGATTGAAGTGTATTGTTATTGATGATGAAAGCCATGCGGTTAATGGGATAAAATCTTATATAAACACACTCAAAAATCTCGAGTTATTTGAGGTTTACACAGACCCTTTGCAAGCGTTAACCGAAATTGGATCTGGCCCCGATGTTGACATTATTTTTATGGATGTTGATATGCCAATGATTTCGGGTATTGAACTCTCAAAAGCAATTAGGCATAAAACCTCTAAACTTATTTTTACCACCTCGCACAGTAAATATGCTTATGAAGCTTTTGAAATGCATGCAAGTGCTTACTTGTTAAAACCTTATACTTTTGCACGTTTTGCCGAAACCATTAACAGATTGTTTCCACAATCTATAGGCACTCCTCAGATTAGTTTACAGAAGCAAGAAGATTATTTTTTTATCAGAAATAAAAATGATAATAACAATCTTGTTAAGGTTCGCTATAGTGCGATTGTGGCAGTAGAAAGTTTACAAAATTATGTTAGGATTTACACATCTGATGAAACTATTGTTTCCTACATTGGCTTATCCGAAATTAAAGATGTTTTAAAAGAGCATTCTAATTTTATACAGGCACATCGTTCATTTATTATTTCTAAAAATCACATCGAAAAGATTGATGGCAGTTCTTTGAAAATGACGAACCATCTTATCGTAAACCTAGGCAATAATTATCGTGATGAAATTTTGATGTACATCAAAGATAAAACGATTAAAACTGGCCGCTCTTAATCTAACCGAAAACCTTCTCTAAATTAATGATAAAAGCAACAGGCAAAACCTTAAGGCGACAAAATACAATACTAAAATGGCTTATAGGTAATAAATACAGTTTTATTGGTTGGGCTGCTTTTTTATTCTACGAAATTGTTGTTGTAGGCCTTTATACAGGGAAATTTGGCTATTTGGGGGCTTATATTTTCCATTATTTTTTAAATATCTCCATTTTTTATGTCCATGCCTTAATCGTTTTAAAATATGGGTTAATGTATAGAAAGCAAATTGTTTGGAGAATGCCTTTACTTTTAATTACAGAAATTGGCGTATATCTATCTGCAATGTATATAGGTTATGCCTTTATAAATAAATATACGCATATATTAAATCCGATAGATCCGGTTTTAAATACCACATTCTATCTTGCCGGAATATTCCGTTCAGGTTACTTTATAATTTTTGGTACAGGTTATTACTTTCTGCTAACTTTTCTTAAAGAAAGAAAAAAGACTGAACAGCTTGAACAACATCGATTAAACAATATTATCCAGTTGGCTAAATCAGAAAATGCATTTTTGAGAGCACAAATACAGCCACATTTGCTATTTAACACACTAGATTTTATTTATCACAATGCAAAAGAAAATTCGCCTCTTGCTGCTGAAACAATAATTGCATTATCTGGTATGATGAGATATGCTGTTGATAGCAACCATAGAGAAGATTTTATAGACTTAGGTGATGAAATTGAACAGGTAGAAAACCTCATAAATCTTCATCAGTTGAGAAATAATCATGATTTACAAATCCAATTTAGTTATGATGATGAAGTTAAAAATGAAAAAATTATTCCTATGATTCTCATCACTTTAGTTGAAAATATTTTTAAACATGGTGAATTGAAAGATAAATCTAACCCCGCAATTATTAAAGTTGCAATTGACGATGAAAATCTTCTTATAGAAACAACTAATCCAATAAAAAGCAAAATTCACGAGGCTAAACGAGCCGGTACAGGAATTAGTAATATTAGAAAAAGATTAGAATATGCTTACAGAGAGAAAACTGTTTTTAAACACTATTTCGATGATAATGAACACTTTAATATTAAAATTACTGTAAAAAAACAGAATTCTTTGAAACATTATGCCTAAATTAGCTTTACTTTACCCTTAACCAGGATAGAGTGGCGTAAAATCTTTAAGAAAGATTTAAATGTTTTTGAATAAATTTTTTGCAGCAGATAAAAATTTAAATTACAAATCTCAAAACCCATAAAAATATATGCCAATTAATTGTATTGCTATAGATGATGATCCGAATTCCTTGGAAAACCTTAATTATTATTTGAATACTTTACCTGATTTACAACTAGTTAAAAGTTTTACTGATCCATTAAAGGCTCTTACCGATATTTCAGTTTCTGATGAGGTTGATATTATTTTTATGGATATCGAAATGCCTGTCCTATCTGGTATAGAATTAGCTTCACTATTAAGACAAAAAACAAAATATCTTATATTTACAACTGCTCACTCGCGATATGCAATTGAAGCATTTAGCGTAGAGGCTGATGGTTATTTATTGAAGCCATATTCTATGATTCATTTCACCGAAACGATAAATAATCTTTATCCAAACGAAGGAAGTGAAGGCTCTGAAATTGAAGATGATTTTTTCTTTATTCCTGGACAAAACGAAATAGATGAATTGGTTAAAATAGAATTTAATGATTTGGTTTCTCTTGAAGAAATAAATGATATGGTTTACTTTAGAACAATTAAACAAAATTACATTAGTTTTAAGTTGAGCTTTAGTAAAATGTTAGATATTGTTAGAAAGCACCCGGCATTTATTCAAGTAAGCTCATCTGCAATTATATCCAAAGTACATATAAAGAGTTTCCTGGGCGATCAGATTGTACTTACTGATGGTATATCAGTATCACTTGCAAACAAATACAAAGAGTCTTTTCTTTCTTTTGTAAAAGAGAACTTATTGAAGAAAAAATTAGTAGAGGATAATTAGTTTTATAAAAAAATATTTTTGAAAAGGCTGTATCAATAATTTTAGGATTTGGTAATCTGCTTTTCGAAGGTTTTTCAAACATGAATTTGTTCAATTCAACAGGCTCAAGCTGATAAGTTTTGCAAATAATTCGATTATATTCCAGCCTTCTTTCTATTAAATATTTATTTGCTATCTAAGGTTATCGTCCTTAAAAATAAATCGTTTTTAACTTCTTCTTTGATAACCTTAAATACTATAAAAACATTGTGAAATTTACCATCGTTTACACTTTCAACTGGGATATTTATTTTACCGGAAGAAGATTTGCCAATTAATTTTCCATTCTTTTCATCTATTCTTATCTCAATATTATAGTTTTCATTGGCTATTTTACTAGAAAATAGAATCTTAAACGACACTATATCAGTTAAATCAATTAAAGCCAATTTTAAGAATGCTGAGTTTTCATTCATGTTTAATCGACCATTATCATCACGATTAAATCCATTAAAATCTTTTATATCTGCTGAAGTTATGATATTGTTTTTTAAGTTATAAGTATTCGTAGTAGTTAAAGGTTTTAAGCCTTTGGCACCCAAATCTGTATAAGTTGCCTTTATAGTTAAAACAGGTTTTTCTCTGTTAATCGTTTCAGGAGGTGTTATTTTGCCAACAGTAGGAAGCGAAGCTTTATTCGTTTTTTTGGCTGATAAACTCATAACCCACTCTACAATTTGTTTTACTTCACTTTCTTTCATAGCGGCATGTGCTGGCATCGGTACTTCACCCCAAACACCACCACCTCCTTTTATTACTTTTGAAGCCAGATAATCAACTGCCTGTGGGTCTTGCTGATATTTAGTAGAAATTTTATTAAATGCAGGACCTATAGAAGCAGTAGAAATTTTATGACAAGTACTGCAGTCAGATTTCATCATTAATGATTTACCAACTAAACTTTGTGCCGCTTGTTGATGTCCTAACTGTGCTCCTGCTAAATCTGTTCCTTCAGTATAAGAACTGGAAACGTAGATTCTTTCTTTATTAACTACAGAGTTTTTATCTGCAATTAAAACCTGGTAACTAACTGGTTTACCAGGAAAATAAAATGACTTATTACCAGCCAATAAAATATCAACTTTTGGGTGTTCGTTACCAGCAAAAACCCTAATTACTTCGCTCTTTGCAGAGGCTTTTTCTTTATCTAAAACTTGAACACTAATTGGGTATTCACCAGCTTTTGTAAAAGTATATTGCAATTTTGGTATGGCAGTTATTTTTTTTATACCATTACCAAGGTTCCAAATGTAGGTTAACGGACCACCGTCTGCATCTTTGGCATTAACATTTGCAATTAATTTATAAGGGAGTAATCCGCTTGGTTTTTCAATGTTCAAACTTGAGATTGAAGGAGGTCTGTTTCCCGTTAAATAATCTACTCTGGCAATTCCTGCATCCGGATTTTTAGTAAACCAACCTTTTCCATACTCTAAAATGTAAATTTTACCATCAGGACCAAGTTCCATATCAATTGGAGCAGAAAAAGATAGATTTGGCATTATCGGTTCCATGCCAACGTAATCTCCATTCGGTTTCATAGTCACCGCTTTTATCCACCCCCTAACCCATTCATAAATGATAAGCTTTCCATCGTAATATGCAGGATAGGGAGAGGCGCCGGGTTTATTATACAAAACTGGACCCGCCATTGCAGTTCTTCCCCCAGAGCCAACTTGCGGAAATTCTTTTGATTCTCCATAAGAATACCAAATAAATGCAGGCTGAGCTGCTGGAACTGTAGACATTCCAGTATTGTTTGGTGAATTATTTATTGCGCCATTCGGATCAAAAGCAGAACCATTAGTTCCATTCGTAAAATCGTAAGCCTTATATGGGTAATTATTGCCAATAAAATATGGCCAACCAAAATTACCTGCTGTCCTGGCTTGGTTCACTTCATCATAACCTTTTGGCCCCCTTAACTCATCATCACTGTTTGCATCTGGCCCAACTTCTCCCCAATACAGAAATCCGGTTTTCTGATCTACTGATATCCTATAAGGATTTCTATTGCCCATTACAAAAATTTCAGGCCTGGTATTAGGTTCGCCTTCGGGAAATAAATTTCCCTCTGGGATTGCATAAGTTCCATCTTCATTTACCCTAATCCGAAGCACTTTTCCTCTTAAATCATTAGTATTCCCAGCAGATCGTCTGGCATCATATTGTTGCAATCCTGGTCTGTTATCTAATGGTGCATAACCTCTATTAACATATTGCTGTTTTGGTACATTAAATGGTGTAGAGTTATCTCCGGTCGAAATATATAACAAGCCATCGGGTCCAAAAGCCAGCGAACCACCTGTATGGCAACAAATTTCTCTTTGAGAATAAAATTCTAGAACGACTTTTTCAGATGATACACTTAACATATCGTTTATCATTTTAAAGCGTGATAAGCGATTTACTGATTTCCCAACAGGACTGTAAAATAGATATACATATTGATTAGAAGCGTACTGCGGATCAATTGTTAAACCCAACAGCCCTTCTTCTGCATTTACGTCTGATAATCCTGTTTTATAATAAACATCTAACTTGGCAACTTGCGAAAGCTTTTTTGTCTGATTTTTAAAAAGCATTAATTCACCTCTTCTTTGCGCAACTAAAATATCTAAATTTGGTAATACTGCCATTTCGGTTGGTTCAGTAAATTGGCCTTGAATCAAACTAACCTTCACAAATCTATCTTGATCTGGGGTGTCAATTTTCATCTCTTTTTGTTTTGAGATTGTTAAATCCTTACTATCAAAAGAATTATTGAATAGCGATTTAGAAATAAATATAGTAAAAGTGATGCCTAGTAATAGGATGGTAAAAAATACTTTCATGTAATTTGGCTAGGATATTAATATTCCTTAAATATAATCGAATGTTTTAAAACGAATAGAAACTGGCAATTAAAAATCAGGTAATATTATTATTGCTTAACTAAGAAACTGTTTAAAAATGATTTTTCATAAAGATGCTTGGGGACACAGACATTGGCTATTGCGATGCAACGTGTCTCCACGTTCTATAAATTAATTGGCGTTGAAATTTAAACAGTTTCTAAAATATAATTTACTTTTTTAGACTATTATACAACTATCTAAAGTTTGAAGATTACTTTTGTTTAAGGATTATGCTCTTATTTATAATTTCTATTAAATCATCCCACATGAAAAAAATATTATTTTTTGTTGTTTTCTTCTTTATAAGCTATTTAGCTAAAAGCCAAACTTTAATATTGGCTAAAGATGCTGCCCAATATGTTGGAAAAAACGTTACTGTTTGCGATTCTGTGTACAGCACCAAAGCACTCGAAAAGTTAACCTTAATCAATCTTGGTGGCGCTTATCCGAAAGAACTTTTAACTATAGTGGTAAATAAAGAAGATATCGGTAAATTCTCTTCAGAACCTGCAAGTATGTTTTTAGGAAATAATATTTGTGTAACAGGTACAATTAGCGAATTTAAAGGGAAGCTACAAATCGTGGTTACAGAACCAAAGCAAATTGTTGTTAAATGATATTAGATTTAAATTGAATCATTTTAACCCCTCCTTTTAAAAGGAAGGGCGAAATGATGAGGCATAATAGATGTAAGGGTCAATTTAATTTATATTCTTATTGCAGATGTCTATAAGTGCTTTAGCAGTCGACAAAGAGGTAGCCTTGCCGACTGTTTAAGCGTAGATTTCCTATAATCTGCCTCAAAGATTGTAATTCAGAATAATATCTCCTATTAACTTATACATAAAGGATAAAAACCGTGATGAAAAGGTATTATTCCTTGATAAAGATTTATTTCGAAAGGTTTTTATTTGAAACAACTTTTTCTATAAATGTTTGTTTTAAACCGATATCATTTAAAATCTACATAATAAATGGCTAGAGCCAATAAATCAATTTACAGTTCCTTAGCGGATCTTTTAATAGCAGTTACGAAATTTATATAGCTGGTGGTTTTACAATTATACAGCCACAACAATTACCGTAACAAAATTTATAAAGTAGGGTAATGTTTAGGAAAATCCTTTTAACATGAATTATGATTTATCACCTTGAAAAAAACCCAATTGTTATAAAATTTAAAAGCTACAAAACGTTAAAGAAAGTGATGACAAAATAAATTTTATAAATTTGACAATCCTATTTTTTAAGCATGACTAAAAAGCAAACGTTCCTAATAATACTTTCCTTCTTACTTATAATTTGCTTTGCGTTACTAAGTGTTTTTATCGCCAAAAATCCAATCTTGCCCTTTGATATTGAAATATCATTGGCTGTTCAAAGATATCAATCTAAATGGCTAGATAATGTAATGTTAGCGATTAGCTTTTTTGGAGAATTACCTTGGTCGTTACTTTCGGTTTTAATTGTTGCCGCAATATTTTATTTCAATAAATATAAAAGAGAAAGCTTATTTATAACCATGATTTTATTTTCGGGTTTAATTATTCTCGGAATCAAAAATATCATTGACAGACCCAGGCCGACTAGTTTTTATGTTAGATTATTGGAAGTTAATAGATTTCAAAGTTATCCGAGTGGCCATGTTTTATCTTATGTTTTATTTTTTGGTTTTTTAATTGTCCTCATGCAAAACCTAAAAACCATTGCTAAAGGTTGGCGAAATTTCATTACTGTTATATCAGCATTTCTAATTTTAACAATAGCACCATCAAGGATATACCTTGGCGCTCATTGGTTTACTGATACACTAGGTGGCTTTTTACTAGGCTTAATTTGTCTATTTCCCCTTTGTTACTTCTATTTTAAAAAGAGTGGATATATAAATCAATCTTCCATCACAGAAAACGAATAAAAACTTCCTTTTTGCTGTAGGCTTTTCTTCTAAATAGATCGGAAAGAAGGGTTTTCTAAAACGCATAACAAACTAATAATAACTTGTATAGATTTAGATAAAAATAAAACCTAAACTACTGATTAACAATACCATTTTAAGGGTATTTGCAATTGCTAAGTATAAAGAAACTAGGCAACGCTATAATATTATTAATAAATTAGTTTTATTGTTCTAATCCTAGTACGAGTAAAAAAATCTATTTAAGGGAAACTACTTAATCATTAAGTATAAATACGTTATTTAAAAATCTCCAGAACTACAATTTCCATCAACAAATCCATTATTATTAATTTAAAAATGAGTTTATGTACTATTTAGCAAAATAGTATAAAATAATTACAACCTATTGATGGTATAAGTTTTGTTCGTTTAAAAGCAACATCTTAAAACTAGAAATCATGACTACAATCGAATTCAATCAAATGGTTAACACACATTCTGTATCATTAAAATCACATGCATTAAAATTTACAAATGATGTTGAAGATGCGAATGATCTTGTTCAGGATACATTAGTTAAGGCTATTAGGTTTTATAAAAATTTTCAGGAAGGAACTAATATTAAAGGTTGGTTATTTGTAATAATGAGAAATACATTTATTAACAACTACCGCAGAATTACCAAAACAAGAACACTAATAACCCAAACTGATGAAATTTCATCAATAAATTTAGCTCATAGTGCAACCAAAAATCATGCTGATGGAAAATTTATTGTTGATGATATAAATAAGGCTTTAACTAGTTTACCAGAGGCTTATTACACCCCTTTTGTAAAATACTTCGAAGGTTATAAATATCATGAAATTGCTGATATGCTTCAAATTCCTTTGGGAACTGTTAAAACCAGAATATTTGTAGCAAGAGAAATGCTTAAAAAATATTTAAAAACCTATGACAAGGTTAATCATTTTTAAAAAAAATAGCCATTAATGAATGAGTAATACTTACCGTTAATGGCTTTTTTATATACTTACCAGAGCAGCATCAGTTTTTATTTAAAAATTATACCTTTATCTTAAAATAAAAACAACGATGCAATTTCTTCCGAAAGCCCTACTTTTTGATCTTAACGGAACCATGATAGATGATATGGAATATCATAATAAAGCATGGTTTTCTATATTAAATGATGACTTGAATGCAGGCATTAGTTATGGTGATGTAAAGAAACAGATGTATGGCAAAAACGATGAATTATTACAACGCGTTTTTGGAAAAGATTATTTCTCTCAAGCTCAAATGGATGAAATATCTTTAAAAAAGGAAAAAATCTACCAAAAGGATTATTTACCAGATTTGCAATTAATTGCAGGTTTAGATTTGGTATTAAAACGAGCAAAAGCTACAGGAGTTTTAATGGCAATTGGTTCTGCTGCTATTCCTTTTAATATTAATTTTGCTTTAGATGGATTAGATATTCGTTCTTATTTTAAAGCTATTGTAAGTGCAGATGATGTTGTAACCAGCAAACCAGATCCAGAAACATTTTTGAAAGGAGCTGAAATTTTGGGTGTAAAACCAGAAGATTGTTTAGTTCTGGAAGATGCCCCAAAAGGAGTTGAAGCGGCACTTAATGCTGGCATGCAGTGCATTGTGTTAAGCACAGCACATAGCGCAAAAGAATTTAAAAAATATCCTAACGTAATAAAAGTCGTTTCAGACTATAACGATCCTATTTTTCTAGAACTAGTAAAATAAGTCTATAATCTTTCTTCGTAACGGCTTGATGACAATATTTAAAATACAGTTTAAGGCCATACCTTTGCCTAATATTTTAAATATTGAAAATGAAATTCCGCTACCCTTACACATTGCTAACTATTACAATAAGTTTAACTTTAATTTCCTGGGGATATACCGGTCATCGAACTATTGGTAAAATAACTGAGCATTATTTATCTGAGAATGCAAAAGCCGCCGTTAAAGATTTATTAGGTAATGAAAGTTTAGCTGATGCCGCTACATGGGCAGATGATGCGAGAAAATACCCTGAATTAAAAGAAACCGCAAACTGGCACTTTCTAAATTTACCATTAGGTTTAAATTTTAAAGAATTCAAAAAAATGGTTGATACCATGAAACAAGCAAACGTTTATAGTGCTTTAATTAAAGCTGAAGCTACACTAAAACAAAGTAATGCCAACAAAAAAGATAAAATTAATGCTTTAAAATTTGTAATTCATTTTGTAGGTGACATTCATCAACCAATGCATGTATCTCGTGCAGAAGACAAAGGAGGAAACACAATACAACTAAATTATGATGGTAAAGGAACAAATTTGCACAGTTTAATAGATACCAAATTATTAGAACACGAGGGATTAAAATTTGATAGTCTCGCTATAAAATTTAATCAAATACCAAAAAGGAAAATTAGAAAATGGCAAAGAGCGCCTGTTATAAAGTGGGCATGGGAAAGCTATCAAATTAGTTCTAAACTTTATGCCGAAGTTGATGAAATGAAATCTAATACAATTGGTGATGAGTATTATAAAAAACATATAGGTATGGTAGAGGAGAGAATTCAACAGGCATCTGTTCGCCTAGCTGGCTTATTAAATGAAATTTATAAAGATGGTTACATCCAATAAAAATTAACAAAATAAATATTGATTATTTAGAAACTGTTTAAATTTCAACTCCAATTACTTTATAGAACGTGGAGACACGTTCCATGGCAATGGCCAAGGTGTGTGTCCCCAAGCACTTTTATAAAATCTATAAATCATTTTTAAACAGTTTCTTAATATTATGATAGTTATTAACAGTTTTCAACAGGTGTTTATAAATATTTTAGGTTAGAAACCTTTCATTGCATAACTTGTTATAGTTATATAATCAACCTGAAAAATAAGTCCTGTGAGTGGGTTATCCGCGAAGGGCAGGCACACCATAACAATAAGAGAATTACTGAACCACAAAACAGAAAAACCCGTTTATTACACGGGTTTTTCTGTTTTAATAATGACTAGGTTTTTTATTTAACAATAAAAATGGTACCGTCGTTCTTTAGTTTGTAGAAATATTGTTTTTGTCCTTTGGCACAAACGATTTGTATTTTTTCTACTTCACCAGTTTTTCCATTGCGAACGCTAATTTGATCGCCTTCACGAATACTATCTAATTCATGAGCTGACGTATTTTGATTAACTTCTTTCATGATTAATTAATGATAATTTTAAATTATCAAAATTGTTAAGCAAATAATTAATTTGGAAGGTAACATTATATTTTTTTGAGCAAAAAAATTGCAGGTTATTTGATAACCTGCAATCCTCTAAATTAATCATTGCTTCCAATCCTGATAAGCTATTGTATGATTAACGCCAAATTAGGTAAATTGTTAAATAATTAAATGGTATGAATAAAGTGAATAAATTAGAATGTAAAATAATGAATATTAGTATATCTAAATGAACAAAATACCCTCTTTAAATAATATATAGCACTATTATTAACTAGATAATATTTTATTGCAATTATTTATTTTTTTTAACCTTCTGGAAATTTTAAGAATTTGGGAAGATAATTTAACAAGCTTATGGCGATAAGCCCATTTACCAAAAAAGGAATTCGCTATTTTGGTATTTCAATGTAAAAAGTACTTCCAACGTGTTCAATACTATCGAACCAAATCTTCCCTTCGTGTAGTTCTACTATTGTTTTTATTATGGCCATTCCTAATCCCCAAGAATCTTCTCCGTGCAACCCTTCTCGCATGGCAATACTAAAACGCTCAAACAAATAAGGCTGTAAATGAGCTGGGATACCAATTCCATTATCGCTTACCGAAATTAACACTACTGAACCCTTGTCTCGAATGCTTACCTTTATTGTTCCATTTACTTCGGTAAATTTTATCGAGTTAGAAATAAGATTATTAATTACCTGCATAAACTTCATACTGTCAATCATTGCATAAAGCTGTTCATCAGAACTTATAAATTCAAAGTTTCTAAAGAGGTTCAGTTCAGCATGTTGATAAAACCCAATCACGTCTCTAATATCATGGACCAAATCAGAACGCTCTTTGCGTATTTCTACTTCGGAAGACTTTAAAAATTCATGATTAATCAGATTTCGTATAAGTAAAACGTTACGTTCACACATTTCCTTTATAAAAGTTAATGATTTGAGCACCCTTGTCTGCCCACTCAACATACTATTCTGAAGCAAATCAGAAACTGCAAGACTAATCATTGCAAGTGGCTCTTTTAAATCATGGGAAACAATTTCCAGAGCTGTATTTTTTCGTGCATTTATTTTCTCTATATGAAAATTATTATGCTTTGCAACACTAACATCTTCTGCAATACCAGAAATTTGCAAAAGTTGATCATTTGAAAAAAGCGGATAAGTTGTTACTCGAATATATTTTTCTAAATCGTTATTGCAAACAATTCTGAATTCATATTTATGGGAAATACGATCTTCGACGCACTCATTAAAACAATCTAAAACGTGATCTTTATCTTCTTCGTGAACAAGGTTAAAAAGACATAGCGAATTCTCTTTAACCTTATCTATTGAAATTTCAAAAATCGATTCAAAAGCCGGACCTATATAAGAAAAGACATTATGATTGTAATCGAAAACAAAAAATATATCTCTTGATTGATTTCCAATTTGAATAAAAAGCTCGGGATTAGGTAAAGACATAAATAACCAATTTTAATAACCAAACAAAATACTATTAAGGATTTAACGTATAATTAAACAAGTAACTTAAGTTAAAATTAACTATTTATATGCTCATTAATTACAATGTTTTATAATGATGGGAGTATCGTTACTTATCATCATTAACTTCAAGCCAATGCCCATCTGGGTCTTTAAAATAGATCTGCTTTACGCCATCAACTCGCAGAGTAAATTCTCCCTGAGTTCCGGCCCAGCTTTCAAAGCCTATATTTTTCGATTTTAGTTTGCTAATAAAAGCCTCTATTGATGGTACGCTAAAGCATAAATGTTCATTTTTATCATGGATTTCTTTAGTCTTAGCTCCTTGAATTAAATGCAAATGACCAGCACTACCTAAGCTAAACCAAGTATGTCGTCCATCATGAAAAGGTTCTGGAATTTGCGGTAAATTAAAAACACTTTCATAGAAATCGGTTGCAATTTTTAATTCGGTTACATAAACAGCAATATGATTTAAAACTGCAGGCATTTGACTTTTATCAGTTTGCGCCATAATTTTTTGAATAGGGTTTAAAGCAATTATAATTAGTATAAACTTTAAAAAAGTTCTCATAGGAATGTGAATTTTGTTACGTAATGTGGAAAAAATTATCGGGTTGAAATAAAGCTCTATTTATTTACTCTGTCAACAAAATGTTTTTAGTTTCAGCCAATTTACTTTGTTCCAATTCATCAAGAACAGGAAATTTAATATTAAGGCTTTTAAGTTTATCTTCGATAATTTCACTAATCGCTAAACGGGCAAACCATTTTTTATCAGCAGGAATAATGTGCCATGGAGAGTCAGCTGTAGATGTTTCATTTATTGCATCTTCGTAAGCTTTCATATAATCATCCCAAAGTGCTCTTTCCTTAATATCGCCAGATGAAAATTTCCAGTTTTTAGTAGGGTCTTCTATCCTATCTAAAAATCGTTGTTTTTGTTCGTCCTTGCTTACATTTAAAAAGAATTTTAATATTACTGTTCCGTTTGCCGTTAAATGTTCTTCAAAATTTCGAATGCTTTGATAACGTTGTTTCCAAAAATCTTTATTGATTTTTTTTATATCAGTAAAACCAGGTATGTTTTCGCTTAATATATATTCTGGATGAACTTTACAAACCAAAACATTCTCGTAATGCGAACGATTATGAATACCAATTCTACCACGTTCGGGTAAAGCTTTATAATGTCGCCATAAAAAATCGTGTTCATACTCTTCGGAAGTTGGAACCTTGAAGCTAAAAACCTGGCAACCTTGTGGATTTAAGCCACTCATTACATGCTCAATTGCACTATCTTTCCCAGCAGCATCCATTGCCTGAAAAATAATTAACAACGAATATGTTCCCGATGCATAAAGCTTTTCTTGTAAATGGTCAATCTCAATTTTCGAATTTACTAATGCATCTTTAGCCTTTTCTTTGTTATAACCGCCTGTATAATCAGTTTTAGCATTTTTTATCGAAAATTTTTTATCTCCTTGTACAATTAGTCCTTTAAATTCGTTTTTCATATCTGTGTATTAATGTTGTAATTTCTAATATCAATTATTTAAATATAGAACTAAAAAATAAGTAAATTAAAAACGTTAATTTGCATTTAGAGTTTTTTATATTTAACGCCAAAGCTTTTACCAAATACATCATCTTAACCTATATGTTTAAAGAGATAAAAAACAAGTACTTACGTTATTCTGCAATTAGTGTTTTTTTTATAATAATATTTTTCTCTGCGCTTCAACTTAACTTTTTATGGTTGTTTGGCTACTCGCCAAGCTATCATGATATTAAAATCCCTACACTTCGAGTAGGTTCTGAATTATACACTTCTGATGGAAAATTAATTGGAAGGTATTTTAAAGAAAACAGAACGCCAGTTAATTACAACGAAATTGCACCAAGCGTTTTAAATGCTTTAGTTGCTACAGAAGATGTTCGCTTCTATAAGCATTGGGGAATCGATGCCCAGGCCGTTGTTAGAGCTGTTGTAGGTTTTGGTAAAGATGGTGGCGCTAGTACAATTACGCAACAATTAGCTAAAAATTTATACCGTACACGGTATAATAAATCGCAGGGTCTATTATCAAAAATACCTTTGGTTAGAACCATTGTTTTTAAATTAAAGGAATGGATGACGGCAGTAAAATTAGAATCAAACTACCAAAAAAATGATATTATTACCATGTATTTAAATACCGTTTCGTTTGGAAACAATACTTATGGTATTAAAACTGCAAGTCGTATTTATTTTGATAAAGAAGCAAAAGATTTATCGACAACTGATGCTGCATTGCTAGTTGGAATGCTAAAAGGAACCTCGCTTTACAATCCAACCAAAAACCCTGAAAAGGCGTTAATTAGAAGGAATACGGTTTTAAGCCAAATGAATAAATACAAATATTTAAGTAAAGATAGTTTAGATCAGTTATCTAAAGAGCCTATTAAACTTAAAGAAGGTAAAATGGAAGATGGCAGTGACGGCGATTCTTATTTAAGAGCAGCAGTTGCAAAATATCTGGAAAAGTGGTGTAAGGATAACGGTTACGATTTGTATGAAGATGGCTTAAAAATATATACAACTATCGATTCTAAACTTCAAAAATATGCAGAGGAAGCTGTACAAGAGCAAATGAAAACTTTGCAACGCAGGTTTTATAGTGTTTGGGGAAATGAAGACCCTTGGTACGACTCTGAAAAAAACAAAGTTGATTACCCAGATCGTGCAATGAAAAATTTACCGATTTATGCTTTACTACAAAAGAAATTTTCGAATGCACCAGACTCAGTAACTGCATATTTTAATAAAAAGAAAAAGATGCAAATTTTCACCTACAAAGGTGATAGAGATACCATGTTTTCAACCTTAGATTCAATTCGTTATTACGGAAAAATCATGAATACAGGCATGATGACCATGGAGCCCGCGAGTGGTAAAATTAAAGTTTGGGTTGGAGGAATAGATCACAAATTCTTTAAATACGATCACGTAAATCAAGCAAAAAGACAAGCTGGCTCTACATTTAAACCATTTGCATATTTAACAGCTTTAGAGCAAGGAATGAATCCATGCGATAAATTTACAGATAAACCAGTAAAAATCGCTTATCAGGATAAAGGACAAACTAAATATTGGGAGCCAAAAAATGCTGATTATAGCGTAACATACAGAGAAATGAGTTTGCGTTGGGCAATGGCTAAATCGGTAAATACCATTACTGCTCAGGTAACAGAAAAAGTTGGATGGGATAATGTTGTTAAATGGGCTCATGAATGTGGTATTGATAGCCATTTAGAATCCGTTCCATCAGTAAGTTTAGGTTCTAATGATGTTAGTGTTTATGAAATGGTAAAGGCTTACAGTACGTTTTTGAATAAAGGTGTTAAAACCGATCCGATTTTGGTAGAAAAAATAACCGACCAGGATGATAATGTTATAGATGATTTTAAGCCCAAAACCAAAAGAGTTTTAACCGAAGAAATTGCCTGGTTAATGTTATATATGTTCCGTGGAGGTATGGAGGAACCGGGCGGTACTTCTCAAGCATTATGGGAATGGGATCTATGGAAAAAGAATAATCAAATTGGCGGTAAAACCGGAACTTCATCAGATTATGTTGATGCCTGGTATATGGGAATTACTAAAGATTTAGTAACTGGCGTTTGGGTTGGTTGTGATGAAAGAACGGCACACTTTAAAAACGGAGAACAAGGAGAAGGTTCTAGAACTGCTCTGCCTATTTTTGCGAAGTTTATGGAGAAAGTTTATCATGACCCAACTTCGGGTTATACTTATGGGCCCTTTCCAAAAGCAACTGTAGATATTACTAGAACAATTAATTGTCCAAGTCCGCGTATTGTACAAGATACAACCTCTAGCGATAGTGTTTCTGTAGATTCTACGACAGTTACTGAACCAGAAAATCCAGAAACGGCAACTCCAACTTCGACAACTGAAATGGAAGTTAAAAAAGAAGAGAAAAAGCCAGAATCCGCTCCGATTCAACCTGCCGTTGTAGTTCCCTTAACTAAAAAGGAAGAACGCGAATTGAAAAGAAAACAAAGACAGGAAGAGCGTGAGAAGAAAAAAAATGGAGATAATTAATTTCGAATTATTCTCTTAAAATGTTAAAATAAAAATAGTGATTTAAACAATTGCTATTTTTATTTATAAATTTTTGCCATTTCAGTACATTAACAATACTGCACATTAAAACCAACGTATGAAAATAAGCTCTACTATCTTAAAGAAATTTATACCGGCTTTGCTTTTAACCATATTTTCCTTCTCAGCTCAGGCACAGTACTTTGGCCAAAATAAGGTAAGATATAAAAATATGGATTTTAAAGTGTTACAAACTCCACACTTTGAAATTTACTACTATTTAAAAAATGAAAGTTTACTAAAAAAATTCTCTCAGGATGCCGAAACCTGGTATAAAATGCATCAGGAAGTTTTTAGAGATACTTTCATGAAGAAAAACCCTATTATTTTATACAATAATCATCCTGATTTTCAACAAACTACAGCACTTAATGGCGAAATCGGCGTAGGAACTGGGGGAGTAACCGAAGCTTTAAAAAACAGGGTAATTATGCCTATAATGGAGCTTAACAGTCAAACAAGGCACGTACTTGGACATGAGTTGGTTCATGCATTTCAATACCATATTTTATTAGAGAAAGATTCTATTAGCTTAGAAAATGTAGGTCAAACGCCACTTTGGATGGTTGAAGGAATGGCCGAATATCTATCGATAGGAAAACGCGACGCATTTACCTCTATGTGGATGCGTGATGCAATGTTGAATAGAGATATTCCGTCTTTAAAAGATTTAACTAATTCGAATAAATACTTCCCGTACCGTTACGGTCAAGCATTCTGGACTTACATAGGCTCTCAATACGGAGATACTACAATTGTTCCCTTGTTTAAAAATACGGCAAAATATGGCTACGAAAATGCAATAAGATATACTTTTGGTTATGATGATAAAACTTTATCTGGCTTATGGAAGAATGCCATAGACGCACATTATAAGCCAATGTTAAAAGCAGATAGTTCTCAAATAAAAATTACCGGAAACAAAATTATCGATAACAAAAATGCAGGAAATATGAACGTTGCCCCTGCCCTTAGTCCTAATGGTAAATACCTTGCTTTTTTATCTGAGAAAGATTTATTTGGAATTGATTTATTTCTTGCAGATGCTAAAACAGGCAAAATTTTAAGAAAGCTTACAAGCCAAATTTCAAACGGACATATAGATGATTTTAATTTTATAGAATCTGCTGGTGCCTGGTCGCCAGATAGCAAGCAGTTCGCTTTTAGTATTTTTAGTCAGGGAAAAAACCAAATGATGATTATTAATGTAGATAATGGCTCTACAGTTTCGCAAACTGCAATGGGTGATGTTTCTCAATTTGGTAATTTAACATGGTCGCCAAATGGAAAAGATATTGCCTTTTCAGGCATGGTAGAAGGACAAAGCGATATTTTCTCTTACAACTTAGATACTAAACAAGTTACTCAGATTACCAACGATGTTTATTCTGATTATGCTCCTAATTATTCGCCAGATGGTAAAAAATTAGTTTTTTCTTCGGATAGAGCTGCAATTCAGAATAACAATATTGCGGCAGTAAATCCTATTAATCTTGCAATCTTTGATATTTCGACAAAAACAGTTAGTAATCTTGACGTTTTTCCTGGCGCAAATAATTTGAATGCTCAGTTCTCTCCGGATAGTAAAAACGTTTATTTCTTATCAAATAGAGATGGTTTTAGAAACTTATATAAATACACTTTTGCTGATAATTCAGTAGATCAACTTACAGATTATTTCACAGGAATTAGCGGTATTACCGAATTTTCTCCAGCCATTTCTATATCACAAACTAACGATATTGTTTATAGTTATTATCGCTACCAACGTTATACACTTTATAATGCAAATTTAAATAGCTTTAAGCCAAAAAGAATAAGTAATAAAGAAGAGAATTTTGATGCAGCAATTCTTCCTCCAATGGAAAATATTGGTGTAAATATTATTAATTCTAACCTTGCGAATTTCGATAGGTTTGAAAAGATAGTCGCTGATTCGATGAAAACTGTTCCTTATAAACCGAAGTTTAAATTAGATTATTTAGCAAATAGCGGCGTTGGAGTTTCTACAAGTAGATTTGGTACTGGTGTTCAGGGTGGTATAATTGGAATGTTCAGCGATATTTTAGGAACAAATCAAATTATAGCAAACCTTTCTGTTAACGGCGAAATTTATGATTTTGGTGGATTAGTTGGCTATATCAACCAGAAAAGCAGAATAAATTGGGGAGCTGCCGTATCTCATATACCTTATGTTTCGGGTTTTAGTTCTTACGGTTTTGAAAAATTACCTGTTGCAAACAACACAACTACCGATGCAATAAATTATCGTACAGATATTATTAGAACATTCGAAGATCAGGTTCAATTATTTGGTTCCTACCCTTTTAGTAAAATCCATCGTTTCGAACTAGGTGGTGCTTTCTCAAGATATAGTTATCGTATCGATCGCTATAGTAATTATTACAGTACCGATGGTTACTATATTGGTTCAGAAAGAAGTAAAGTATCTAACGAACAAGCTAGCTTAGATTATGGAGTGCCATTCAACTCATTTACATTATATCAGTTAAACGCCTCATTTATTGGCGATAATTCAATCTTCGGATTAACCGGCCCACTTGATGGATTTAGATATCGTGTTGGTGGCGAATTGTATTTTGGAACTTATAAATTTAGCGGGGTTACAGCAGATTTACGTAAATACTGGAGATTAAAACCAATAACGATAGCAGCCAGATCTTATAATATGTTCCGTATTGGTACAGATGCTGATAGGTTATATCCAATGTATGTTGGTTATCCTTATTTAATTAGAGGTTATGAGGCAAACTCAATTTATAAAAACAATACTTCTACCCTTGGAAACAGCTTTGATATTAACCAATTAAGTGGAAGTAAATTAGCAGTTTTTAATTTTGAAGTTCGTTTACCTTTTACCGGACCTAAAAAGTTGACAGCAATTCCTTCTAAATTTTTATTTACAGATTTAAATCTATTTTTTGATGCAGGAGTAGCTTGGACAAACAACACTAAAGTTGCTTTTAAAAGTGAACCAACCTATACTACAACACCTATTTTCGATTCAAATGGTCAAATTGTTGGTTCTTACGAAGATACAAATGAACGCATACCTGTAATGAGTGCGGGTATCTCACTAAGGGTTAATGTTTTTGGCTATTTTGTTTTAGAGCCATACTATGCAATTCCTTTCCAACGTAAAGACGTTAAAGGTGGTGTATTTGGCCTAACATTCGCACCAGGATGGTAGATTTAAATTATTAGAACTAATAGATTTTTAAATATGTGAATGATTGAACATTTCAATGTTTTTCAATCATTCACTTTTATAATTCTTCATCATTAGTATTTAATAATTTAATCAAGATAAACTACTGAAAGAAAGCTTAACCTGATTAGTTATATTTCTGTGCATTAGAATATTCTCAAAATCTAACCCGATAGTTAAATCAATCCAATCCGGATTACAAGACCTCACTAAACGTTCCTTTTGCATACGGGTAAATCTGCTAACTAATTTAAAGCGTGCCAAAGCTTGTGCTTCGGTTTTAAACTCTTCAAAATAAACCAGGCGAGTTAAGTGCTGACCGCTATCAAAAAATAAGTTTGGCATCTGCTTATAAAAATCTAATGTTTTAATCAAATCAGAACTCATGCCAACATGCATGCTTGTGCGATTTCTGTCGGTAACGATGTAAACAAACTTTTTCATAATAACGTATTTAAAATTAAAACTAAACTATTTAGTATACCTTCTTGCAAATCAAAATAATATTACTAACTTTATGAGCATAAAATTACTAACTATTTTAGTAATTCCAAATTTATTTTAAAATTTATTTTTATGTCGAATATTTCAAATAATTTAAAGTACCTAAGGAAGAAAAAAGGTCATACACAGCAGGGATTTGCTGATATTATGGAAATTAAGCGATCTCTTATTGGTGCTTATGAAGAAGATAGAGCTGAACCAAAATATGATTTGCTAAAAAAAATAGCTGAATATTTTGATTTAACCATCGATGAATTCATTAACGAAAAAATTTCTGATAGCTGGAAACCAAAACCGAAAAGCCAGGGTTCTAATTTAAGGGTGCTTAGTATTTCTGTAGATGCCAATGACAGAGAAAACATAGAACTTGTGCCTGTAAAAGCAAGTGCTGGTTACTTAAATGGTTTTTCTGATCCACAGTATATAAGTGATCTTCCTAAATTCCAGCTTCCAATTGCTGCTCTTCGTCAAGGTACTTTTCGAGCTTTTGAAATTATGGGCGATAGTATGTTACCAGTTCAACCAGGCAGTGTAATTATTGGCGAGTATTTAGATAATTGGAGCGAAGTAAAAACTGGCGAAACATATATTGTAATTAGTAAGAATGAAGGTGTTGTTTATAAACGTGCAGGCAATCGTTTCAGAGAAAATAAAGAACTTAAATTAGTATCTGATAATAAAGTTTATGATGCTTATACAATTGCAGCCGATGATATCCTTGAAATCTGGAGAGCCAAGGCGTACATTTCTACATCATTACCAGAACCTGCACCAGATCCAACAATGGAAACTTTAACCCAAATGATGGCTCAAATGCAAAAATCGATCTCGCAGCTGAACAAGAATTAACATTATTTAACAACTGCAAATTAAACCGATTAGCTTTTTTAGTATCTATTAGTTAAAAACACATAGATAACTAATACACATGAAAAAACTAATTTTAACAATGGCCATTGCAGTAATGGGTTTTACTGCAGTGTTCGCTCAAGATTCGACTAGAAGAGCAAGAAGAGAAATGCCTAAGCTTACAGCAGAACAAAGAGCTGAGAAAGCAACAGGCATGATGGAAAAAAAATTAAGCTTATCTGCTGATCAAAAGAAAAAAGTTTATGCAATTGAATTGGATAGAGCTAAAAAGATGGAAGCTTACCGCAATGAAGATAAATCTGCAATGAAAGGAAAAATGAAAGAGAGAAAAGCAGATATGGATAAAAGCAAAGCAGAACTTGATGGTGTTTTAAATGCAGAACAAAAAACAAAATTAGAAGCATTTAGATCCGAAGCTAAAGAGAAAGCAGGTAAAATGAGAAAAGGTATGGGAAAAGGAAAAAGAGATAAAGCACCTGTTGTTTCTAATCCACCAGCACAAGGTTAATTATAAAAATTTATTTTAAATATTTGAAAGCGTTCCGTTAAACCGGAACGCTTTCTTTATTTTTGAGCAAATGAACAATATCGAGCTATTTATTAATAATAGATTAGAGAAGCGGGAAGATGATTTTTCAATTAGGAAATTGACTAAAACCTTCCCTCCTATAGATTTTTGCTCGAACGATTATTTAGGTTTATCCCGTTCTTCTGAACTAAAAAAATTGATAGATAAAAATCTATTAAATATCAAGAATTATAAAAATGGTGCTGCTGGATCTCGATTATTGAGTGGGAACACAACTTATACAGAAGAAACCGAACAATTTATTGCCAATTATCATAAAGCAGAAAGTGGATTAATATTTAACTCTGGGTACGATGCAAATGTTGGTTTACTTTCTAGCCTGCCGCAACGGGGTGATACCATAATAACCGACGAACTAATTCATGCCAGTATTATCGATGGCTGCAGATTAAGCCACGCAACCAGATATAAATTTTCTCACAATAATATTGAAGACCTTACTGAAAAGCTTAAATTATCAAAAGGAAACATTTTTGTTGTTGTAGAAAGTGTTTACTCTATGGATGGAGATTTGGCTCCTTTAAAAGAAATTTCATTACTTTGCCAAACTTACAATGCAGCTTTAATTGTTGATGAAGCACATGCACTAGGTATTTTCGGCGAAAATGGTACTGGATTGGTTAATCATCTTAATCTCCAAAATAAAATTTTCGCTAGAATAGTAACTTTTGGAAAGGCTTTAGGCGTGCATGGTGCAATTGTTTTAGGAAATAAAAACCTTCGCAATTACCTGATAAACTTTGCCCGTTCGTTTATCTACACAACAGCCGCTCCTATGCAAAAT
Source organism: Pedobacter jamesrossensis (assembly GCF_042650905.1). Lineage (NCBI taxonomy): Bacteria > Pseudomonadati > Bacteroidota > Sphingobacteriia > Sphingobacteriales > Sphingobacteriaceae > Pedobacter > Pedobacter jamesrossensis. Next base: position 55,932 of record NZ_JBHSBY010000032.1, read on the forward strand.
ATCGTTTCTATAAAATCGGCGTATATTTTACTGGGGAAAATTAATCTTAAAAGCATATCTGATAAGATTAATTTATTTAGAAAACTGATTAAGGAAAATAATATTAAAGCTTTAGAAAGTCCAAGTGCGATACAAGGAATTTTATTTTCTTCGAATGCAGAAACCAAAAATGCAGCATCTTTGCTTCAATCAAAAGGTTTTGATGTTCGTGCCATTTTAAGTCCAACTGTTCCGGTAGGAAAGGAAAGATTAAGAATTTGCCTGCACAGTTATAACACAGATCAAGAAATTACATCGCTAATTAATAATTTAAAAGAGATACAAAATAATGGCTAAATACTTTGTTGCCGGAATTGGCACGGGAATAGGAAAAACTTTAGTGAGCGCAATTTTAACAGAAAAACTTAATGCTGATTATTGGAAACCTATTCAATCTGGAGACTTAGACAAAAGCGATAGCCTAACTGTTGCAAGTTTAATCAGCAATAGTAAAACTGTAATTCATCCAGAAAGTTATAGATTAAACAACCCTCTATCACCTCATTTATCTGCAAGACTTGATAATGTAGAAATCGAACTCCATAAGATTAAAGTTCCTGATACCGATAACAATTTGATTATTGAAGGTGCGGGAGGTTTAATGGTTCCTTTAAATGAAAAAGAACTTTTAATCGATTTGATTAAAGAACTAAATGTTGAGGTAATATTAATTTCTCAAAATTATCTTGGTAGCATCAACCATACGTTGATGTCGATAAATCTCCTTAATCAGTATAAAATAAAAATTAGAGGGATAATTTTTAATGGCGTAGAGAATTTGGAAACTCAGCGTTATATTTTGCAATACACAAACGTAAATTACCTTGGTTATGTCTCAATGTTTGAAACAGTAACCAAAGAAAATATTAAACTTTCTTGCGATTTAATATCACTTTAAATAATCATTTGCATTAAGATATTCCGCCCAAACTTTATAACCTTCCGGAATAAGATGCAAACCATCTTTTGTTAGTTCTGCCCTTAAACGCTTATTATCATCAACAAAAACAGGATATAAATCGATAATTGTTACATTTTTGGCGGCCAGTTTTCGAATCTCATCGTTTAGCCAAAGGATATGGTTATCCTTGCCATAGTGGTTTTTAAACTTTTCGAATGAACTATTAACAGGTAAAAGTGTGTTGAAATAAATCTGTGTTTTCTTAGAACCATTTCTAATTCTAGCAATCATGGTTTTGTAGTTTCGCAGAATAACGCTATCTGGAATATTCCTCGAAATATCATTAATGCCTATCAAAATAAAAACTTTTGCAGGTTTTCTATCAATAACTTCCTGCAATCTTTCTAAAACACCAAAAGATATATCGCCCGAAATACCACGATTTTTTGCTTGTGGAAGATTTAAAAGCTTCGCCCAATCGGTGCCATCTGTAATGCTATTCCCTAAGAATATGAAATCTTTCTTCGACTTTGGCTCTTCTTTAAACTTAGTTACCAGTTCTGCATACTTACCCGGACGATAAGTACTATCCCATTTTACAACTTGCGCAATGGCATAATTAGAACTTAATACAATGGTTAACGATATTGCTAAAAAGCATTTGCAAAAGAAAGATTTCATATAATCAGGGTTGATATTGTTAATGCAATTTCTAAAATTATTTTGATTGAACCAACAAATTTGGGTAATCAGAAATAATTCCGTCTACGCCTAAGGCTCTCAAAGCATTCATATCTTCAACTTTATTAGCCGTCCACGGAATTACTTTTACATTATCTGCGTGGGCTTTAGTAATCATATCTGAATTAACCATTTGCCAAACCGGACTTAAAATAAATGGCTTGTAACCTAAATCGGCAATATTTTCTTCGTAAGTTTTTTTATTTGCAACTAAAAACGAAGTTCTAACATTTGGATATTTCTCATGAATAAGCTGAATAGTTCGTTTATCGAAAGATTGAATAACGACATAAGGCGTAATTCCCTTTTTCTGAATAACATCCATTAAAAGCTTAACAAAAACTGCTGGCTCTGGATTTGTAACACCATCTCCTGCTGGGCCGCATTTCGTTTCGATATTGTAGAAAAACTGTTTCCTTTTATTTGCCTTGATGTCTTTTTGCACTGCATCAATTAAATCTTCTAATAGCGGAATCTGCAATTTTATTTTTTGTTGCTCAGGAAAACCAGCAAGAGGTTTAGAACCTAAATCAAATTCCTTTAATTCGTTGTAATTCATCCCGAAAATTGGATATTTCTTTGCATCACTATCAGGAATATCTTGTCCATCTGGAGTACGCATAAAACTCGGGCTTAAATAATCATCGTGAGTTACTACAACTTTACCATCCTTTGTTATGTGGGTATCCATTTCAAGGGTTGTAATACCATCAATTTTCATGGTATTTTGCATAGCTAAAATTGTATTTTCGGGCCATAAGCCACGTCCTCCACGATGTGCTTCTGCACTAAAAGCAGGAAATTTTGCAACTTGTGCGTTTGCCTGAAACGTAATTGCTCCCATAACGATAAGCAATAAGGATTTCGAAATTTTCATATTTATTTTTGTTTAGAATATTAAGCTTTAACGCTTGCTTCAAACTTTTCGCCGAATCTGTCAGTCGCAACAACTTTAACCATTTGCACCGATGGCTCGAAATGTGCCATAAATAAGTGATCTGTAGATCTTGCTTCAACAAATGGTCTTGGATTTGGAAGTTTATCACCTCTATACAACTTCACTGCTAATGGGTCGAAACCATCTTGTTGTGCTAATGCACCCATCGGTTTTCCATCTAAGAAATATTCTACTTTCCATTCCGGGTCGTAATTCCAAACATTAGCAATAAGTCTTTTTTGGTTTGTTAAAGTATCAACGTAAATGTCTAATTGTTTTTTCCTATCTCTACCTGTAGATTTATAATACCATTTTAGGTTGGTTCCATCAACTTCGTAAACGCCATAACCTCTGGGTGTACCATCCTCGCATATTGGTCCAGTCCACCAACCACCGCAAACTGTACCATGGTTATGCTCGTAGATGCCGTTTTTAATTACGTTTTTGTTAAAATGCGTATGCCCAGACATAATGTGGACATTTTTAAAATCTTTCAAAACCGTATAAAAATCATCGTTATTTTTAACAGAATTATGTACTGGAATATGTAAGCAAACAATTAATAGCGCATCTTTTGATATAAATTGTAAATCTTTTGCCAGCCATTCTAACTGTGTGGGTGTGATGTATCCATCGTAATTTCTCTCTGTTCCCAAATACCTAACATCGTCTAAAACAACATAATGTGCTTTTCCTCTATTAAACGAATAATAAGTTGGGCCATAATGAGCCTGAAATGTTCTGTCGGATGTCTCATCCCCTCCTTGCCTGTAATCCTGATCGTGATTACCTAAAGCCTGAAAAAATGGAATACCGATTTGAGCGATGGCTTCATCGTAAGCAGGGAAAAGGTCAAAATTATCCCAAACTAAATCACCAACGCCAATACCATGCACCAGTGTTTTACCCATGCTTTTAACTACTGCTTTTGTATCGGGAACAGAAGTTGCCATCATTTGCGCTACATCTGCCTTGTTTTTAACCTGCGGATCTGCCCATATAATGAAATTATGTTTATCGTCATTTTGCGTTAATGGCTTAAGATCGAAATTTAATTTACCTGCCGCATCAGGTTTGTAATAATGACGGGCGATACTGCTCTCGGTTTTAAACTCGTAACCAGATGGCGTACTAATCCAAACAAAACGTGCCAAATCGTTAAGCTTAATTTCATAATTACCGCGTTTATCTGTTTGAATAACACTGTAGCCATCAGAAATAACAACCCCCGCAACTGCTTTCCCTTTGCTGGTTACTGTTCCGGTTACTACCCCATCGATAGAAAATAAAGATGATGGGAATGATTTTAAGCTAATAAATATTGTAGAGGTTAATAAACTTGATTTCTGAATAAATGACCTTCTGTTCATTTCTTTTTATTTAGGGACTTTTTTTAATTAAAACATCGGTTAGGTTTAGCTAACCGATGATTGTTGTATAATATATTAATTTACAATTGTTGTGAAACCAGCAGGTTGTTCAATTGCTGTTAATGGCGATGTAGAAGTTAATGTAATGTTGGTTGCCGTTCTACCTGTGCTCCAAATACCTGTGGATGCATCGTAAACCCCTCCAAGCATGGTAAAAGCACTGGTTGCAGGAAAAGCAAACTTGTTAGTATTAGTTCCAGCGCCATAAAATGCTACCGTTTTTCTATTCTGAATGGTACTATATTTATCGGTGTTGGTAATTCTGTAACCAACCTCTGGCGGGCCAGCAGCATACACGGCGCCATTGCCACCATACATTATTACATCTAAAGGAATTGAATTTCCGGTTACTGTTGTGCCCTCGAAAACCGCAATACCGGCAACGTTACCACTATTGGCCAATAAGTTTGTAGTAGCGGTTCCGAAATCGTCTCCATCTAATGTTGAATATTGTTTACTTGCTATCCAAGCGGCAGAACTAATATTAGTAGAACCGCTACCCCAAATTACCTTATTGCCACCTACATAACAAAACTGCCCCTTTTTGATGCTACCTGTTTTGATGGTGAATTTATAGGTTCTAACACCCCCAAGGGCCCAGCCAGTTGCAGGAGCAGCTAAAATACCAGCATTATTACAAGCAACAATAGAGAATGGTGTTGCTGCAAAATCAATATCTCTCGTTGCCTTAAACTGAATGTATTCATAATTTGCATCAGAGCCAGTTGGATCAACCAAATAACCTGTAATAATTAAGGCAGAAGGTTTAATTTCAGGAAGAGCAAAAATATCATCTGCTGTTCTCGGTAAAAGTTGCACACCGGTAGAAGTTGTAGCCACAATGCCCGTATAGTCTGCAAATGGTGTAGCTTCTTGTGTAGCAAACGACGCTGTCGACTCTGTGTGAATTATTGCTGTTCCAAAACCATCATTTATTGTTTTGTTACCAGAATAAGTATCACCAGTAATTGGTGTAGGAGACATTTTTCCCTTACTTATTGTAATTAAAGTACTTTCATAAAAGCTTGGTCTTTTTGTTAATTCGGCAGTATTTACAGCTCTTAGAATAATTTTCCTTCCAGAAGCTTTTTTCTCAATACCTGCCGCTGTAACTCCAGCTATTTGTAGCGTACCATTAACTCTTTTTAATGTCGAACCCGTAATTCTTACATGAACAGAATCGCCGGGAACATATTTTGCTGCCTCTGTACCCACACTAAATGCAATGCCTCTTAACGAATCTATACCGTTACCAGCAATACGACTATTTTGAACAAGAAGCAATCCCGCAGGAACGTTACCGCCAGTTTGGTTGGAAACAACTATACCTTTGATGAAATTTGCGCCACCTAAGTTTTCTTCATTAAGGAGTAAATCGGCACCTTTAAATAATTTTCGTAAATCGAAATTTGAAATATATGGACTAACAGTGACACCAACATAATCAGTATCGCGTTTACAACTCATCCAAGTGCTACAGATAACTACCAGTGCACTGATATAAAATATAATCTTTTTCATATTAATTCTTGATATGATTAAGGTTTCTGCCACCAAACAAGTGTATTAATATCGTCTGCACCTTGAGCAGCAACGGCATTTTTATAACTTGTTGGATTGGTTGATTGTGTAACTAATGGATAATATAATCTCGAAGGCATTTTACCTCCGTTTGCTAATCCGGTTCCTTTTGGAAGAAACGGATGACCAGTTCGCCTGTACTCTATCCATTGCTGAAAATCGACAAGAAAATTTGCAAAATATTTTTGCAAATGAATGGATTGCATTTTGCTAGGTGCATTGTTTGTTTTATTTTCTAACGGAAGATTATTACTCCACTGAATATCTGCATTGTTAACATAGCTAATTAAAAGAGGATCTGTCGGTGAAGTAAATATTGACGGAATCCAATAATTAATACCATCGGCAATGCCTTTCATGTAATAAGTTTCGCCAGTTCCTGTAATCCAACCTTTGGCGGCAGCTTCAGCTAAAATAAAATCAACTTCTGCACAATTCATGATTATACCAGTATAACGGTCGGTTTGCAAAGTAATAGGGGCATTTTGTGCATCCGAATAAAAATAAGATTGTCTTAAAATTGAAGTTCCGGTATCGTAACCACTTGGCACACCAATTAAACCACCAGGTCCTGCTGCAATTCCAAATCTGTTTAAGCCATTTAAACCATACTTAGAATCTACACGTGGATCGTTCCAAATACCTAAATTTCCAATAAAGAAATCAGTTATTGCAGGTCCTCTAAAATCTACTGCTCTAACATTTATCATAAATGGTGATGAGTAAACGGCAGTACTACTATTTGTTCCGTTCCAAAGAATTTTAGCCGTGTGGGTATTGTTTTCCATTATCGGATAATTGGGCTTATTGGTGTCTGCAATTTCCTTTATTTTGGCAATAACCTGTGCACTAACTTCAGCTTTACCTGAAATACGGAGTAACAAACGTAAATACAACGAGTTACCAAATCTGCGCCACTTACTTATGTCACCTTGATAAACCGGATCGCTGCTTGCAACTATAGATGTTCCTTCAGATAATAATTTATTCGCTTCTTCTAACTTTGTAAACAAATCCAGATATATGTCTTTTTGTTTATCAAAAATCGGCTCGTAATTTCCTTCTTTACCTTGATTAGCTTGCGAATATGGAACATCTCCATAAACATCTGTCAATAACTGAAAAACCCAGGCCTGGCTAATTAATGAAATGCCTTTGTAAGAAGAATTTAAAGTTTCTGGTTTGTTGGCAATGGTATAAATATCTCGCAGATTGGTTAATTCAGGATACCAGGTATTCCATGTGTAATCGGCCCAGTTCCGTCTAACATCATACCTAAAAACCCTGCCTTCCGCATCGCTTATATCTACCGTAACCTGCATTAATTCGTTGTTAAAATTACGGTTGCGAACCATATTTGCAGATAATACATTTACCAAAGCTGGCGCTAAAAGTTGGCTTGCAGTAACTGTCGATCTCCCGATTGGATCTGTATTTACTTCGTTAAAATCTTTTTTACAGGAGAAGGTAGATAAACTAACTACGCCTAATAATATATAATTGGTTATTTTATTTATCGTTTTCATAATATTCTCTTTTATAACCCAACAACTAAACGCACACCATAAGTTCTGGTAGATGGTAATTGACCAGTTTCAAAACCTTGAACAATATCGCTTCCTGATAAGGTACCAAACTCAGGATCGAATGCTGGCCACGGCGACCAGATAAATAGGTTTCGACCATAAGCACCGATTGTCATTTTTGTAAATCCAATCCTTTTAAGAAATGAAGGTCCAAATGCAAAAGTTACGTTGGCCTCTCTAAATTTCAAATAATCTGTTCTAAAAACACTTCCCTCCGCTTGGTCTGATCCGTAAAGTGAAGTGTAAAAACTCTCTAGATTAGTTGCTACAACATCATTTGGGCGGTAAGTGCCATCTGTATTTTGAATAACTCCATCGCCAATAACACCATTGTATCTTCCTGGCAACGTAAGATTAAGCTTACCTAAAGCAGCCATTCTAGAAAATGTTAAAGAGTGTGCTACGGCACCAAGCTGTGCATCAAATAATCCATTTATACTGAATTGACCATAACTAAGAGTTGTACCAAAACTAAACCTGAATTTTGGCATTGTGTTACCTAGATAAACTAATCCAGCTCCTGTTTTTGCATTACCAGTTGTGGCATCATAAACAATTTGTCCATCTGGCGATCTTAAATATCCGTTACCATATAAATCGCCCATGCTTCCACCAACATTTGCCACAATTTGGCCACCACCTAAAGCGCCTGTTCTTAGTACAACCGAACTATCTGCCAGTTCGGTAATTTTATTACGGTTTGCGGTAAATGTTCCGGTTAGCTCCCATTTAAATTTGCCTGCTTGTATTGGTGTTCCGTTAACTGCTATCTCAATACCTTTATTTTCTACTTTACCAACGTTAAACACAGCAACATTGTAACCAGTAGCTCGATCTACAATTCTGTTAAGAATTTGGTTTTTCGTATTACCCATGTAGGCAGCAAAATCAAAATTTAAACGATTTTTGAAAAGTCGTAACTCAGTACCAACTTCGATAGTTGTAGTTTTAAGAGGTTTTAAATTTGGATTTGGGAGTATGTTAGGATTAGTCATTGCGCTATCCGGGTAAATACCACTTGATGCAAGATTATAATTATAAGCTGTGCGATAAGGTGTTGTTCCGCCGCTACCAACCTGAGAAATGGAGGCTCTTAATTTAAAGAAACTGATTTGCTCTGGTAATCTCCATAAATCTGATGGAACGAAAGATACACTTGCCGAAGGATAGAAAAACCCAACATTATCTGTTCTAAATGGTGTAGCTAATGTACTGCTCCAATCCTGACGACCAGTTAAATCTAAGTATAAATAATTTTTAAAACTGAAAGATATTGATGCGTAAAAACTATTGATTCTGTAACGAGCAGTATCTGGTACAGAAACCAACGGATTTGCATTATTGGTTAAACTATAATCGCCAGGAATCACTAAACCATCTGCACGGAGCTCTGATTTATTGTATTGATTGCGCATCTGACTTCCGCCAACATTTGCATTCATTCTTAGCGATTCTGTGATTTTCTTATCATATCTTAATAAGAAATCTGCATTTACTTCGTAAGAATTTATATCTTGAACACGGTAAGAACCTTGGGCAAATTTATTACCGGCAGCATCCCAGGGGCGTTGTGTTTCACGAATATCATGATTATAATCTATGGAACCACGAACCAATAAACTTAACTCATCGGTAAACTTATAATTCGCCTGAATATTACTTATTACCCCGTTTCTGCGCTGCTTATTTAAATACTGCTCGGAAATTGCATAAGGGCTTTCAGGGTTGGTTGTTGTAATATTAACAAACTGAACGCCTTCTTTGCCAGGTGCCCAATAATCGCGATACCAATCTGTATTAACATTTGGCTGTGCAAACATAAACCAATACATTAAAGATTGATTTCCATAACCCGTAGCTGGTAAGTTATCGCTGTTTCTGTTATTATATGCCGCTTTGAAAGTGATATTTAGCTTTTTTGTAACATCAGCATTTGCTGAAAACGATGCAGATGTACGTTCTAAACCTGTGTTAGGCACAATCCATGAATTATCACCGTGACTGGCTGAAAAACGCATTCCGACTTTTTTGTAAACTCCATCTAAACTAACAGAATTCGAAGATTCGAAACCAGTTTTAAAAAATGCATCTACCGGATTTTCATAAGCCATCCACGGTGTTCTTACAGTTCCAACCGTTTTTCTGATTGGATCATATTGGTAATACATCCCTCCCTGATTAAATGGAGCACCCCAACTAGCACTGGTTCCATTTGTACTTGCGCCATCTTCTGTATTACCGTAAGAAAAATAGGAAACGCCAAACTGTCCTTGCCCGTATTGATTTTGAATATCAGGACTTCGGCTTACCTGTTCCCAGGTACTATTTGAAGTAAAAGTTATATTAAGTTTTTTGCTATTCTTACTTCCAGATTTTGTTGTAATAATAATTGCACCGTTGGCACCACGCTGACCATAAAGCGCAGCAGCACCAGGACCTTTTAGCACGGTTACGTTTTCAATATCATCAGGATTTAAATCGTTTAAAGCCGATCCAAAATCTGAAGGCATAATATCGCCCGAAGTACCATAAACTCCACCCGATGAACCAGCCGTACGACGAGCCGAACTACTTGCTACAACTCCATCAATTACGATAAGTGCTTCGTTATCGCCAGTTAGGTTGTTCTCGCCACGTAATATAATTTTATTTGAAGCCGCCGGACCACTATTACGCACTAAGTTTAAACCAGCAACTTTACCAGATAATGCATCCGTCCAGTTACTGGAAACCGCATTAGTAATAGCGCTGCTATCTACTCTAGTTACAGAATAACCAAGCGCCTTTTCTTCTCTCTTGATACCTAAGGCAGTAACAACAACATCATTTAATTGATTAGATGATGATTTTAAGCGAATAACAACTGAATTAGTTGTTTCGTTAAATGTTCTTTTTACTACCGCATAACCAAGCATATTGAAAGAGATTTCACTCCCTTTCGAAATCGTTATTGCAAATTTACCTTCGTTATCTGTAGAAGCTAAAAATTTCCTGTTACTATCAGAAATGGTTGTACCGATTAGCGGTTGATTATCATCTTCATCAATTATAGTTCCTTTTACAGCTATTGACTGCACGCCCTGTTGAGCACTAACAACTTGATAAAAACACTGGATTACAATTGTAATTGCTAAAACTTTAAGCCAGTTAGATAATGATTTGAAAATAATTTTTCTTGTTGTGGGATTATCGGGGCTGTCTTCATTTACATAAAGACCATACTCAAACCTCGATTTCAGCTGGGTAGAAATTTTGTTCATAGTTTTTTAATCCGGTTAGTATTATAGGAATAATTAGTTTTGTTTTATTAATCCGGATTATCGGCAAAATAACCCCACCCACATTAAATTAATATTAACTAACCGTTAAAATTCTAAGTCAGATATCGAATAATTACGTTTTATTAGCTTTTGTATTACTTAATGTTTCTTTAATTAAAATTTACATAACAATACGAAACTATAAACAATTTATCAGACAAGAAAATTCGTTTATGAGTTTGCGTAGAAATTCTAGATAAAAAAGCGAAACCCTTCGCTTACCCAAAGTTGTTCTAGCAAGCAAAAAAGCTTTAAAAGTCAAAAAAAGAAGTTATTTCACTTAAAGACACTTGTAGATAATAAACAAAAGCATCTGTAATAATTTTGTTACAGAATATTTATCTGAAATAAAAGAAGATTAATTAAGAGTTTGATATGTTAATGTAACAATAGTGTATAGACAAAAAACGAAAGACAAAGAAACATCAATTACTAACGTTTTTATATTTCAAAATGTATTTTTGGTAAATTTTACTGATCGAAAACATCCTTTCTAAGGTAATTAAAGCTACAACTGGGATTATTAACAACTCGGAAATATTCAAAATATAAAATGCGTGGGCGAAAATTAAAGTTAACCTTAAACATTCTAAGTAGTAAATCCATTTACGTTGCTCCAAAAGCGCTCCAATGTTAATAAGCGTAATTAGAATAAGTATCAAAATTGCAACGCTATCCAATGCATTAATCGATTTATAAAAAAGCGTAGCGAATGTTAATAATCCGACAACGAGAATTAACTGAATATTTAAATAAGCCTTAAACTTTATTTTAGGTTTATTTTGGCGCTGTTGAAGATATTTCTTTTCTAATGCTGGTCTGATATTTTGATCCATTAAGGCAGGGCTGCCAAAAACAGCGTTCCATTTCGCTTTTAGATCGGTTGCTCTCTTATAAGCCTCGACTATTTCCAAATAATAATGAAAATGCTGCCACAAAAAACTATAACTTTTTATCGGATGCGTTAATCCATATTTTGGTGCTTCTTCTTCGGTTTGAAAAGTTCCAAAAAGCTTATCCCAAAAAACAAAAACATCACCGTAGTTTTTATCCAGATATTTCTCATCAGATGCGTGATGAACACCATGCAGTGATGGCGTTATTAAAACATTTTCAAGCCATCCAATTTTCCCAATTAATTGTGTATGCGTAAAAAATGAATATGCGCCGTGAGCAAGCAAAATTGTGATAATCATGTTTGGATGGAAACCAATTAATGGCAAAATACACCAAAATATATTCCTAAAAACTGCTTGAATAGTTGTTATCCGAGCTGCAGCTGATAAATTAAATTCTTCACTTTGATGATGAACAATGTGAACTGCCCATAAAAAATTAATTTCATGCCCTAACCGATGATACCAATACCAAACCAAATCAGTCGCTAAAAGCAAAAAAATCCATATATACCACTTATTCGGAATATCAAAAAAAGCATAATTATTGTAAATCCAATTGTAAGCCTGGTAAAAGCTTGCAGCAATAAATAAATTTAAGAGTCTTTCCGCTATACCTACACTAAAGTTTGCAACAGAACTTTCGTATTTAAAAACATCATCTTTTTTATTTCTCAAAGCCAGTCGATATTCAATATATACAAAAAGAAAAAATGCAGGAATTGCAAAAGCTAGGTAGTTTACATCAGTCATAAGAAAACAGATTTTAGAATTAACGAAACAAACTTAACTATATTCTATTAAATACATAGATTTAGTAGAATTAATTATTTACATCAATATTACCGCTCTTATCAATTAATGTTTGTGGTTTTAATTTATTTGTAGAACTTCGATCTTAGAAAAAGCACAATTATGGCGATAAAAAAACAAGCTGCAAATACCAATATTTTATCAATTGATATTGGCGGAACAAGTATTAAAACAGTTCTTTTAGATGAGAACGGAAATATGCTATCAGAATATATGAAGAGTAAAACACCAGAGGGTGCTACTCCAAAAGATATTGTTTCTGGAATTTTAGAGCTGATAAAACCCATTCCAGGCAGCTATGATAGAGTTTCTGTTGGTTTTCCGGGATACGTAAAAAATGGGATTGTTAAAACGGCTCCGAATCTGGCTAAAAACAAATGGGCTGATATAGATTTAGCTCAACGCATTGCTGATGCTTTAGGTAAACCTGTACGTTTAGTAAATGATGCTGACCAACAAGGCCTGGGTGTTGTAAATGGAAAAGGCTTTGAAATCGTTTTTACAGTTGGTACTGGCTTTGGTACTGCGTTACTTTTCGATGGCGGATTATTGCCTCACTTAGAGTTAGCTCATTTTCCAATTAGTAAAGAAGAAGATTATGATGATTACATTGGAAACAAAGCTTTTGAAAAAATTGGTACAGAGCGATGGAATAAACGTTTAAAAAAAGTTATCGAAATTTATAAAACCGTTTTTAACTACGATACCTTATATATTGGTGGTGGAAATTCTAAGCAAATCGATTTCAAATTAGAGGACAATATAAAAGTCGTATCTAACAGAGATGGCATTAAAGGTGGCGCAAAACTTTGGAAACTAACCGACGGAAATAACATTACAACCGTTAATCCTAAGAAACAAGCTTAGGAGATCGACTTTATTACAATCATTTAACATCGTACACTAAAATATTAATTTGTAAACCCTAATTTTGGGTAGATATTAAAAAATAAAAAATGGCAAATAACGATTCAAATCAATATAAATTGGGAATGATTGGGTTAGGCACAATGGGCCGAAACCTTTTATTAAATATGGCCGATAAAGGATTCTCTGTTACAGGATACGATAAAGACCAAAAGATGATTGCAAAGCTTGAGGAAGAAGGCAAAAAACATAATCTTGAAGGCTTTGATAACATAGAAAGCTTTATTAACCATTTGGCAACACCAAGAACGTTAGTTTTATTGGTACCAGCCGGACCAATTGTTGATAGCGTTATTGCAGAATTAAAGCCACTTTTAAGCAAAGGCGATATTATTATCGATAGTGGAAACTCACATTTTACTGATACCAACCGAAGAGTTGATGAATTAGAAAAAGATGGCTTACACTTCTTCGGTATGGGAATTTCTGGCGGTGAAGAGGGTGCACGTTTTGGCCCAAGTATGATGCCGGGCGGCGATAAAGAAGCTTATAATGTTGTAAAAGATATTTTTGATGCAATTGCAGCAAAGGTTAACAATGATCCTTGTGTAACTTACATTGGCCCTGGTGCTTCTGGCCACTTTGTTAAAATGGTGCATAATGGTATAGAATATGCGATTATGGAACTTATTGCCGAGGTTTATGGCATTCTCAAAAATGGTTTGGGCTATTCTAATGCAGACATTTACAAAGTATTTAAAAAGTGGAATGAAGGGAGACTTCAATCTTTCTTATTAGAAATTACAGCTGAAATTTTTCTTTTCAAAGATACAGAAACGCAAAACGATCTTTTAGATATGATAAAAGATGAAGCTCGTTCGAAAGGTACTGGAAAATGGACTTCAGAGGTTTCGATGGAATTGCAACTTCCAATCCCAACAATTAATGAAGCTGTTTCAAATAGAGATTTATCGAAATTTAAACAATTGAGGGTTTCTCTGGAAGAAGGTTTTGGTAAAAAAGACACTAAAATTGAGGTAACAATAGAGGAACTTGAAGATGCTTTCTATTTCTCGATGATTAGTGCGTATGCTCAGGGTATGCATTTATTGGTTCAAGCATCAAAAGAATATAAATACGATTTAAAATTACAAGAAATTGCGAAAATCTGGCGTGGTGGCTGTATCATCAGGGCTAAGTTTTTAGAAGATATTTATCAGGCTTACGAAAAAAATAATAGTCTTGAGCATTTATTTGGAGATTCTGGTATCCAGAACATTATCAAAACTACATTAAAAGGAACTCGTAAAACCGTTTCTGCATGTATTAATTCTGGTTTAGGAATCCCTGCATTTGCATCTACCCTAACCTATTTTGATACCATTACAACTGGTCGTATGCCTTCGAACTTAATTCAGGCACAAAGAGATTTCTTTGGTGCACACACTTTTGAACGTATTGATAAAACAGGCGTATTCCATGCCGATTGGAATAAATTATCGTAAACCATCCCGATTAATACAAAAAAAATGAAATCAAAAACCGCATTACACCCCACAATATTTGTAATATTTGGTGGTACCGGCGATTTAAATAAACGCAAACTTGCCCCTGCACTCTATAACCTTTTTATTGAAGGCTATATGCCCGAAAAATTTGCAATTATAGGCACAGGAAGAACAGAATTTACAGACAAAACTTATCAAACAGCACTCGAAGATGCGGTAAACGAATTTTCCCGTTCTGGAAAAGTTAAAAAAGATAAGTGGGAAGAATTTAGTAAGACAATGAATTATTGTCCTACCGATTTCGCACAGCCAAAAACATTCGAAAACTTAAAAGCATCAGTAGACAAATATCAGAAGGAATTTGGAAAAGAAACTCAGGTTATTTTCTATTTGGCTGTAGCACCGAACTTCTTCCCTGTTATTGCAGAATGTTTGCAGAAATATAAACTCACTCAAGATGAAGACAATAGCAGAATCGTTATCGAAAAACCATTTGGTCATGATTTAGATTCAGCTAAAGAGTTAAACAAACTTTTAAGCACCATCTTTACCGAAAAACAAATTTATCGTATCGATCATTATTTGGGTAAAGAAACGGTTCAGAATATGATGGCTTTCCGTTTTGCAAATTCTTTATTCGAACCACTTTGGAATAGATCTTATATCGATCATGTTCAAATCTCTGTAACGGAGCAATTAGGCGTTCAAGATCGTGGTGGTTATTACGAAGGCGCTGGTGCATTAAGAGATATGATACAAAATCACTTATTGCAACTGCTTTGTTTAGTTGGCATGGAAGCACCAATTAATTTCGATGCTGATGAAATTAGAAATCGTAAGGTTGAGGTTTTAAGAGCTATGCGTCCTTTCTCGGCAGAAGATATTCGTTTTCACACCGTTCGTGGTCAATATAGTAAAGGTTGGGTAGAAGGAAAAGAAGTACCAGGCTATCGTCAGGAAAAAGGTGTAGATGATCACTCGAATACCGAAACTTTTGCAGCAGTTAAATTTCACATTGATAATTGGAGATGGCAAGGAATTCCTTTCTATTTAAGAACTGGAAAACGCTTAAACCAAACTTCATCTTTAATAACAATTCAGTTTAGAGATGTGCCTCATCAAATATTTTCATCTGGCGTAACCGAAAACTGGCAACAAAATCGCCTGGTAATCAGCATTCAACCAGAAATGAGTATTCGTATGCAGGTACAAGCCAAAAGACCAGGTTTAGATATGGTTTTAAACCCAGTTGATATGGTTTTCGATTATAAAGGAACTTACGAAGGCGATACACCAGAGGCTTATGAAACTTTATTGCTTGATGCCATGATGGGCGACCAAACGTTATTTATGCGTGGCGACCAGGTAGAAACTGCATGGGAATTGGTAATGCCAATTTTAAATACTTGGGAAAGCAAAAAATCAATTAATTTTCCTAATTACCCTGCAGATAGTTGGGGACCAGAAGAAGCTGAAGCACTTATTGCAAGAGATGGCTTCCACTGGTTTAATTTACCATTGAAGAATAAAGAATAATTAAACTTTTACCGTCATTGCTTTGTGCCTGGCAATAACGATTAATTAAAAAAAATGAATTTACTTATTTACAAAACGCTCGAAGAATTAAATCAAGATTTGGCTGATTATGTTATCAAAATTGCAGAAATGGCCATTGAAGATAACGATCGTTTTAACTTCGTTTTAACTGGCGGCAATTCTCCAAAAGAATTATACAAAATTTTATCTACCGATTGTAAAGACAGAATTGATTGGGAGAAAGTTTATTTCTTTTTTGGTGATGAGCGTAATGTTCCGGCAGATGACGAAAATTACAATGGCTTAATGGCAAAGAAAAATTTCTTTGATAACTTAAACGTTGCTGCTGATCATATTTTTTATGTTGACACAACATTAGCACCAGAAAAGGCAGCTATAGAATACAAAAAAGCTATAGATGAACATTTTAAAGGCAATGATATTGTTTTTGATCTAATATTATTAGGCATGGGTGATGATGCACATACAGCTTCAATTTTCCCTCATACAACATTAGTTAAAAATCAAGAAGTTGATGTAGATTCTGTTTTTGTAGAAAAATTAAACACTTATCGCATAAGCTTTACCGCACCATTAATAAATAAAGCTGAAAATGTAGCTTTTCTTGCCTTTGGAGAAAATAAAGCAGAAGCTTTAAAGCATGTTATTGGCGACGAAGAAAAAAACTTTGATACTTACCCGGCGCAATTAATTAACCCTGTTGATGGAAAATTAACTTGGTTTGTTGACGAGGCTGCTGTAAAATTACTTGAAGATTAAATATAAAAATCTGAAAAGAATTATCAGATTTTAAAATGAAAAACGGAATACACTTTATAGTTATTCCGTTTTTTTTGCAGTTAAAAATTATTACCTAGTTAGAAATTAGTCTAATTTATCTTCAATTAGCAACTTTATAATACCATCTGCCATACCTACTTTTGGCACATAAATCTGTTTAATTCCCGTCCATTTCATTAAAGTTAAATAAATCTCTGCAGCTGGGATAATGACATCTGCCCTATCTGGATTTAAACCTAAAACATGAATACGTTCTTTTAAAGAGTAGCTCGTTAATTTATTATATAAAGAATTTAACTTCTGTAATGACATTGGTGCATTTTCTTTCTCATCGGCCATACGGAAAAGTTTATTAATATTACCACCCGTACCAATTCCAGCCAAATTTTTATAAGCCTTTGTATGTTCTTTAACCCAGTTTTTCATTTCTTCCCAGGTTTCTTCTTTATCTTGGTTATCTAGCATTCTTATTGTCCCAATATTAAAAGATTTTGAAGCTTCAGGAAGACCTTTTACGAATACAGAAAGTTCTGTGCTACCGCCACCAACATCAATATACAAGTAAGTTTTAGTTTGATCGAGATCTTGCTCGATATGGTTCGCATAAATAATATTTGCTTCACGTTGTCCTTCAATAATCTCTAGCGTTAAATCTGTTTCATCTTTTATCAATTTAACAATATCCGCTCCGTTTGTAGCTTCACGCATAGCAGATGTTGCACAAGCTAAATATTCGGTTACGTGATAAACATCCATCAAATTTTTAAAAGCAAGCATCGTTTTAACAAGATCGGCTGCTTTTTTTGGAGAAATTTTTTGATCTAAAAAGGCATCATCGCCCAGGCGTAATGGTACTCTTACTAATGTATTTTTCTTGTATTTATATAAACCATCTTGTTTGCTAATATCGGCGATAAGTAACCTCACCGCATTAGAACCGATATCTATAGCTGCGTATCTTAACATATTATTGATGCTTGGTTTTTAAGTAGTTATAAATATCTACTTGGGCCCTTGTTTTCTTGCTTAGTCTGTTTTTATGGTATTTATTATTATTTAAAGCATTAATTTGTCTGGCTTTTGTGTTGTCCTGAAGTTGCAAATCGATAATATCCTGAATTTCTTGCTTAACATCAGGATCTAAAACTGGAAATCCAACTTCTACTCTGTGCTCAAAATTTCGGCTCATTAAATCTGCCGATGATAAATACATATCATTTTTACCATTATTACTAAAAATGTAAATTCTGGCATGTTCTAAAAATTTATCGATAATGCTAATCGCAGTTATGTTTTCGCTAAAGCCTTTAACCCCTGGAACGAGACAGCAAATACCTCTTATTATCAACTGTATCTTTACGCCAGCGTTACTTGCTTCATATAGCTTAGCAATTATGCCTTCATCTGCTAAACTATTTACTTTGAGTAGTATATAAGCTATTTTACCAGCTTTTGCATTTCTAATTTCCCTGTTTATAAAATTTACCAGCTTAGATCTACTTTCTAATGGAGAAACGATAAGATGTTTAAAACCTTTAGTTACTGTTCTTTTGCTTAATGCATCAAAAAGTTTTACCAAATCATTTGTAATCTCTTTTTTGGCAGTAAAAATACTGTGGTCGCAATATAAACCAGCTGTTTTTTCGTTAAAGTTACCTGTGGCCAAATTTGCATAATAAACTGGTTTTTCCTTCTCAATTCGCTTAACTAAACAAATTTTAGAGTGCACTTTATAATCTGTTAAACCATAGTTTACTTTTACACCTTCCTCCATTAATCTGCTTGTCCAGTAAATATTGGCTTGCTCATCAAATCGTGCTTTAAGTTCCAATAGAACAGAAACATTTTTACCATTTTTAGCTGCATTTATCAAGGCATTAATAACCTTCGAATTTTCAGCTAAACGGTATAAAGTGATTTGAATATCAACAACTTTGGGATCTATTGCAGCTTCCCTTAAGAAAAGGATAATGTAATCGTAAGATTGGTATGGCAAATTAACCAAATAATCTTTTTGAGCAATTTTGGTAAATACGCTTTCCGTTCTATGCAAACCATGAACTTTAAGTGGCACGTTTGGTGCATATTCTAATTCCTTTCCGCCAACGTTTGGAAAAGCTATAAAATCACCGAATTTATGATATCTGTTTCCAGGAATTAAACTTTCTGCCTCTAATTTTAGCTTATTTACCAAAACTGTAAGCATATTTAGCGGCATTGCAGAATCATAAAGCAAACGCATTGGTTTACCTTTTTTTCGTTTTTCTAAACTACTTTTTAAATCCTCGATAAATTTCTCATTGATATTTTTGTCAATATCCAGTTCAGCATCACGAGTTAACTGAATTGAATAAGCTTCTAAGCTATCGTACGTGAAAACGTAAAAAATATCATCAAGGCAATAGCGAATGATATCTTCAGCCAGAATAATAAACTTTAAGTCGTTTGTTTCTGGTAAAACAAGGAAACGAGGTAAATTCGGTGGCATCTCAATCAACGCATACTTTTCTTTAACTTTCGATTCCTTGCGGGATAACTTGACGAAAAAGTACAAATATCTATCCTTAAGCTCTGGAAATGGCTTCTCCATATCCAGCATAATTGGCACCAGATTAGATAAAATTTTGTCTCTAAAATGGTTTTTAACAAACTCTCCACGACTAACATTTAATTGTGTATCGTTCAGAATAAAAATTCTGTTCTGAGCCAATTCATTTATTAACGTAGCTTGAAAAAGCTGGTCGAACTTTCTTTCTTGCCTTACAACAATGTTTTTAATTTCATTAAGAATTTTCTTTGGGTTAAAACCCAAAAGCGCTTTCGCTTTCTCGTTAAGGTTAGTCAACCTAGTCATGGTTGCAACCCGAACGCGGTAAAATTCTTCAAGATTTGAAGAAAAAATAGATAAAAATTTAATACGTTCAATTAGTGGTACCGTTTCATCGGCTGCTTCCTGTAAAACGCGTTCGTTAAAATATAACCAGCTTATTTCTCGATTAAAAAAGGGTAACTTCTGCTTGCTCATTTAAAAAAATAAAAATCCCTGTAAAACAGGGATGCTCAAAACTGCAAATTAATTTGTTAAGTCGATGTTAATTCATGACTGTATTAATGTTAACAAAATTATTTTTTCGGGGCAGTTTTGGTGGCTTTAGTTACCGTTGCTGTTGTTTTTTCAGTGGTTTTTTTAACAGCAGTTGCAGCTTTAGCTGCTGTAGCTTTTGTAGGTGTAGCCTTAGTAACCGCGGTTTTTGTAGCTGCAACTGGTTTTGAAATAGTTTTTTTAACTTCGGTTACAGCTGCTTTAACAGGTGTAGCTTTTGCCGCAACGACTTTCTTAACTGTAGGAACTGCTTTTTTTACAGCCTCCGTGGCCTTTACAACAGGTTTTGAAATTGCTTTTTCAGCTTTTTCTTCAGTAGCAATTGCAACAACCTTAACACTTTGAACTACAGGCTTAGCCTTAGCAACAGCTTTTTTAACCACCTTTTCTGCCTTGGCAACAGCTTTAGAAACAGGCTTTTTAACTTCCTTTTTAACCGTTTTAGACGAATGTAAAATATCATCAATTTTCTGACCTACATCAGCTTTTATAACCGTAAACTTTTTAGTTAATTTTTTAGCCACACGTTTACTTGCCTTTGCAACTTCGGTACTTATTTCTGATGCATCATGACCTAAACTTTTTATTACTTCTAAAAACTTATCCGAAATAGATTGCTCTAATTGTTTTTTAGCTTCTTTCTTAGTTGTCTTTTTTAGAGTCTTCGTCTTAGTGGTTTTCATAATATTTTTCGTTTTTTTGTGATATCAATAATTATCTAATAAATCTACTTAATTTTTTACTTTAAAGCTAAAACCATGCCTTCTTTTGATATTGTAAGTAAAGTTGATGCGCAAACACTTGATAATGCGATTAACAACGCCAAAAAGGAAATTTTAAACCGTTTCGATTTTAATGGCTCTAAAAGTACTGTCGATTTGGATAAAAAAACAAACGTTGTAACTATTGTTACCGAAGATGACATGCGTTTAAAAGCCATCGAAGGTTCAATAATTTCCAGAATGATGAAGCAAAACCTAGATCCAAAAAGTTTGGATTTTGGCGATGAGCACCAAGCTTCTGGAAATATGATTCGCAAAGAAATTACCATAAAAGAAGGCTTAGATAAAGAAGCGGCTAAAAAAGTTGTTGCAAAAATTAAAGCCAGTGGTTTAAAAGTACAAGCATCAATTATGGATGATCAGGTTCGGGTTACAGCCAAAAAGATTGATGATTTACAAGCTGTAATTAGTTTTTGTCGCAATGAAGATTTTGGCCAGCCCTTACAGTATATCAATATGCGTAACTAATTCTGCCAAAAGTAAAGTCCAATTGAAAACCTTTTCCATTGTTTCTTGTTTTTTAACCAAACATTAAGATCATAAAAATGAAAAAGATATTTTTAGTTGGCTTAGCCATGTCTTCAACAATTGCCTTTCAAGCTTGCCAAAGTGCCGATAAAAAATCATCGACTATGAAAGATAGTGTTATCGGCGATACTACAATGGTAAATGGTGTGCACGTTTTAGGTTCAGAAAGTACATCAACCGGACTTGATGATGAAGGTGGAACGTTCCTTAAAAAAGCATCAATTGGGGGATTAATGGAAATTGAAGCTGCTAAAATTGCCTTAGCAAATGCAAAAAGTGCAGATGTGAAAAGTTTTGCAGAACAAATGCTAACAGACCACACCAAAGCCAACAAAGAGCTAAAAGAGTTAGCATTAAAGAAAAAAGTTATTACGCCGGATGGCTTACCAGCCGAAGAACAAATTCATTTAGATGCAATGAAAAAAATGACGGGTCCCGATTTCGACAAGCATTATATTGATATGATGGTTACCGACCACGAACAAACCGTTAAACTTTTCGAACAAGG
This sequence comes from Pedobacter jamesrossensis, assembly GCF_042650905.1. Lineage (NCBI taxonomy): Bacteria > Pseudomonadati > Bacteroidota > Sphingobacteriia > Sphingobacteriales > Sphingobacteriaceae > Pedobacter > Pedobacter jamesrossensis. The sequence goes on from NZ_JBHSBY010000032.1 coordinate 77,809, forward strand.
GAAACAGAATAAAGATGCAGAATTAAAAGCTTGGGCAACAAGTACGCTTGCAATTATTGAAACTCACACCAAAAAGGCGAAAGAATTAGCCTTAAAATTTAAGTAGGTTTCTTTTTTTGAAAATCAGTTTCGGTGTGCGTCGGTCTCGAAAGATCGTTATCAGCTTTACTTATTCGGAATTTTCTCTTATAAAATAAGTTTTTAGTACCTCTGGATTCGTGCTTGCTCCTATCGGGTTTAAATTATTTCTGCTAGCCTAAATAACAAACACACGCTTTTTAACATTAACAATTCAGGTATATTTCGTAATATGTGAATTGTTAATTTTAGTTAAAAAACAGCAAAAACACGGTTTCCATTTCGAAAACCTACAAAAAATTCAGATTTTTACTTTTTAAAAATGTGCAAAAAAACGATATCATTTATGTTTTAAATATCAAAATGAATCGGTTTGTACCTAAACACAAATGAAATAAATGAATAAGAATAAATTATTTAGAGCCTCACTAATTGCTGCTTTCGCAATTACAGCACCTTTTTTTGCTAATGCGCAAAAGGCAAACTGGCAAAATCTCGACCTTAAAACTGATTCTGTTTTTGGGATTAGCACAGAAAAAGCATATAAAGAACTTCTTAAAGGAAAAAAATCGACTAAAGTTATCGTAGCCGTTAATGATGGTGGTGTTGAAGCTACACATGAAGATTTAAAAAGAATCATGTGGGTAAATACTAAAGAAATTGCTGGAAACGGCAAAGACGATGATAAAAACGGCTATGCGGATGATATTAACGGCTGGAATTTTATAGGCGGTCCAAAAGGCTCTGTTGACCATGAAACGTTAGAGTTAACACGTTCAGTACGTAGAGGTCAAGTCAGATTTGCAAACACAACCGATGCAAACGTTTCTGAAAAGGATAAAAAAGATTACGAAGCTTTTAAAGTGGAACGTTCCGATTTAGAAACTAAATTAGGTGAAGCTAATGCAAATTTAGCTGGCTTAAGTGGTTTTAAGAGTGCGTTAGATGCAGTAGTAAAGAAAATTGGTAAAGCAAATCCAACTACAGAAGATATTGCAAACTTTAAACCTGTTACTAATGCTGATGCCCGTATTCAGGAGGTTCTTGCAGAGGAATTGAAAAAAGGAAGCTTTGAAGATTTTTACAATGAACAAATCAACGAAGGCATAAAATATTTTAAAGAGCAGATTGATTACAACTTAAATTTAAGCTATGACCCAAGAAGTATCGTTGGTGATGACCAAAATAATGATACAGAAAAATTCTATGGAAATAATGATGTAGCCGGTCCTGATGCAATGCATGGAACTCACGTTGCTGGTATTATCGCAGCCGATAGAACCAATAAACTTGGTATTATGGGCGTTGCTGATAATGTTTTAATCATGGGGGTTCGTTGTACACCAAACGGAGACGAGCGTGATAAGGACGTTGCAAACGCTGTACGTTATGCTGTGGATAATGGCGCAAAAGTGATTAATATGAGTTTTGGAAAAGCTTATAGCCAAAATAAAGCTGTAGTTAATGAGGCAATGAAATATGCTGCCTCAAAAGATGTGCTGATTGTTCAGGCTGCAGGGAACGAAAATCAGGATATTGATACAGAAAACAATTTTCCAAATCATAAAGATTTAGATGAAAAAACTATCGCTTCGTGGCTTACAGTTGGTGCATCAGGCCCAAAAGATGATGAAACCTTAAAAGCAAGTTTCTCTAACTACGGTAAAACACAAGTTGATGTTTTTGCACCTGGCGTGAAAATTCATTCTACAGTTCCGGGTTCTAAATACAAAGATTTAGATGGAACAAGTATGGCTTCTCCTGTTGTTGCGGGTTTAGCCGGATTAATTCGTTCTTATTATCCTAAGCTAACGGCTGCTCAGGTTAAAGAAATTATAGTAAAATCAGTTACAAAAGTTAATCACAATGTAGATTATACAAAAGGAGAAGGTCCTGATGCTCCAAAAGTATCGGTTCCGTTCTCAGATTTGTCTATTAGCGGAGGAATTGTTAATGCTTACAATGCTTTAAAATTAGCTGCAACTTACGAAGGTAAATCAGCGGCTAAATAGGTTTAGCTATAAATCAATTAAAAGAGGCTGTCTCAAAAAGGCGAGGGCACTGAAAAAGTGGACTTAAAATAGTCTGTTTTTGCAAAGCGGATGAATGAGTGCTGAACTCTTCATCCGCTTTCTTTTTTTTACGTTATTTGATATTT
>NZ_JBHSBY010000033.1:0-32717 GCF_042650905.1 Pedobacter jamesrossensis
GACTCCTTGTCCTGAATTGGCAACTGAGCATAATTACGCTCGTTTTTATCCTTTTGGTCCCATGTCCGGTTGTAGATAATTACCGAGGAAAGGCCCTGGATGGATAAGCTTTCAGCATCCACGACCAGCATGGGATGACAAAAAAAGCCCGGGACAGCTTTGTTTCCGGTCGGGCCGATATTTGAATCCAGTTCGCCCAACTTGTTTCTGATGCCACGATAATTGAATTCTGTAGTATCCTGAATGCACAGTACATGTTTAAGTGAATTTAACGTGCTATTGCAAAGCCGATAGCCAACTTCCAGGATATCATCATGTTCCAATCGCTTGTTCGATAGCATACGATAGATGGCAGCTTTTAAGGAATGGGTTGGAGCTAACCGATTGATGACTGCTGTTCCCGAAGATAACAATTCTGACAAACAATTTTCTAATCTAACTGAAATGCGGTTATCTGGTAAAAAACCTTTATAAACACCTGAATAACAATGGTTTAACATGGTTAAAAATACGAAAAATAATCCATATATAGTTGATATTCAGTGTGTTACATCTTATTTATTTAATGATAAATGTGTGTAAGGACTAGCTCTTTGGAGGGGGCAGGGGGAGGATTTATCTTTAACAGGCTTTTTTCCACAAGTCGGTAAGTAAGTGTGAGACATAGGAATGATGTTATTCCAATTCGGGAAAATTAACCATTTAAGAAATATAGGAAGCCATTAGCTTAGATTTTCTTAGGTGCCTTAGATGGTTTAAAAACACGGCTAGTAAATAACGTCAATCAAATACGACCCCACGCTCTGTGCTTGCCTCGCCTCATTGGCGGCGAAGACCTAGTCCTTTTGGCTTGGCCCAAAAAGGACCAAAAACCCAAGGCTTGAATCTTTTGTCGCATTAAGCTAGCGCAATCGGCTAGGCCACACACATACCCTTTCAGCTGCAAATTCCCTTGTTTGTGAAAACTGTCAATTACTGCACAGATTTCACTGCTTTCTGCTTCCAAAATCTTCTATGCCGGGAATCCAGTGCCAAGCCTCTCGCTCTTGAACCCTTTCCCTTAAAGCAGAAAGGTGCCGATAGGCGGATAGAGGTTTAAGCGTTATGGAATCCTCTTCTTTGTTAATCGCAATGGCTCGTAACCCTGCCTTTTCTACGCCCTGCTATCTGGCATAGCAAATAATAGAAGGATAGACCGTTGAAACTTTAGCACACACTTTAAAATTGCACAGTACAAGGCAGCGCGTCCACCCAATTTTTCATTGGGGCTTGTGCTGCCGCAATGCAAGTTTCTACGGGTATAGCCGAGATTAGATGCAAGCCTTGATTGTTTGTTTCTTTATTATCAAGAATAAAGAAAAAGCCCTTGCGGCAAGCAAAAAACAATTTATAGACTGGTTTGTGGGGCGGGGATTTCTCCGCTACGGTCGAGAGGACGGAAACATACCTCGCTCTTGAATCCTTTCTCTTAAAGGAGAAAGGTGCCGGTAGGAGGATAGAGGTTTGATGCGTTTCAAATTCCTCTGGTTTGCTCACCAACCCATCGCCATTATTCACCGCTTGTTTTCATCTTAAGGTTCAAAAGACCTCTCCAGTACGCTGGGAACCAGTTAAGATAACAGTACACGACACCCAGCAATCGAGATGAGGAGGGTTAACCCCATCCTTAACATTAAAACGGCTTTAAGATGCATTTGCGTCGGAGTTGGTTCGGACTAGTGACAATTCCAGCCGAACAAATACCGACTCAATACCAAATAAATATCAAAGGAAGCCATTGCAATGAGATAACTTTATGTTATATTAGTGTAATCATCCCATAATCTTAAAAAATTATGGCTATACTAAATGACGGAATTAACGGTGGTTTTACCGGGAAAGTTGGAAGTGTTATCGGCTACCAACTAAATGGCAAATGGATAATCAAAGGATTACCAAAGCCAAGCAAAAAAAACAAAATTGGAAGTCAGAAGCAGAAGGTCTGCAGACAGCGATTTACGGTGATGCAAAACTTCCTATCTGCAGTTATCGGGTACATTAAAATCGGCTTTAATTTAGAGCGTAAGGCGCGAATGATCACCGCCCATAATGCAGCTAAATCTTATAATATGCTCCATGCTTTTGATGATAACAACGAAATCGACTATACAAAAATTGTATTGACTTATGGGGATCTTGTGGGGGCAGAAAATCCACAACATTTTATCGATGATGTTGGCCTACATTTTACGTGGTCGGAGCAGCATTTAACACCTTATGAACGGCAAAGCGATCAGGTGATGGTGCTTGCTTACAATGCAAAAAATAACACTGCATATTGCCTGTTTAGTGGCTCACGCAGAAGTAGTGGAAAAGAAACGCTTCCAAATAAAAGCTTAGAGAAGGGCAGCGACTACCACACCTGGATCTCGTTCATTGCCGACGACCGGATGAACATTTCGATGAGTACTTATGTTGGTTGCATTACTTACGAATAGCTATTCTTTACATGGCTCATGTACTAGATCGCTCCCAATAGCTAATTTCAAATGCAATCCTTGCCGTCTATTTTTTTTATCTTTACCGCAATACATGAAGTAAATGGATAAAAAAAGGCGAATCGCTATTATTGGATTAGGTTATGTTGGATTACCCTTAGCAATTGAGTTTGCCAAAAAATATTCGGTTATCGGTTTTGATGTTAATGAACACCGGATTCAGGAATTAAAAAATGGCCATGACCATACCAAGGAAGCTAATCTGGAGGAGCTGAAATACGTAATAGACAATTGTGATATTAAGTTTAGTTCCAATCTTCCGGATATCAGCCTGTGTGATACTTACATTGTTACTGTTCCAACGCCGATAGATCACCTCAAAAGGCCAGACTTAGAGCCATTACTTGCTGCATCGAAAATGCTCGGGGTGGTTTTAAAGCAGGGTGATGTTGTCATTTATGAATCAACGGTTTACCCAGGCTGTACCGAAGAAGATTGTGTTCCGGTTTTAGAGAAAATATCGGGCTTAAAATACAATATCGATTTCTTCTGTGGGTATTCGCCAGAACGGATTAATCCCGGGGATAAGGTTAATACGTTAACCAAAATAAAGAAAGTTACTTCTGGTTCAAACCCTGAAATAGCTGTTGAAATTGACAACTTATATTCCAGCATTATTACAGCGGGAACACATTTGGCACCAAGCATAAAAGTTGCAGAAGCCTCAAAAGCCATTGAGAATGCCCAGAGAGATGTTAACATTTCTTTTGTTAACGAATTGGCTTTGATTTTTGATAAGATGGAGATTGATACTTCTGATGTTTTAGCCGCCGCCGCTACCAAATGGAATTTTTTAAATTATAAACCTGGTCTGGTTGGCGGACATTGTATTGGTGTAGACCCTTATTATTTAGTACATAAATCTGAAGCGCTTGGCTATAAGCCAGAAGTAATTTTATCAGGGCGACGCGTAAACGACAATATGGGCGTTTTTGTGGCGAATAAGGTGATTAAGATGATGGTGGCCAGAGATAAGGCCATTAAAAATGCTAAAGTATTGATATTGGGATTTGCATTTAAAGAGAATTGCCCAGATACCAGAAATACACGGGTAATTGATATTTATAAAGAGTTGCAATCTTTTTCCATGGTGATAGACGTTTACGATCCCTGGGCAGATGCAACGCTTGTAAAAGATGAATACGGCATCTCTTTATTAAATGAAGCGCCCGCTGGAAATTATGATGCCATTATCTTAGCCGTAGCCCATAAACAATTTTTGACTTTGGATTATGGATCTTTCAAACGAGGCGGTGCTATTATCTTTGATACGAAATCATGTATCGATAGAAGCCTGTCGGATGCCAGATTATAATCTTAAAAACATAAAGAAGTTATTAGTTGGTTGTTTTAGATTTTCAAGTCACCGATATTATTATATATATTTGCAGGCTTATAATCTATGAAATAATTTATGAAGGTTGCTCTTATTACTGGTGTTACTGGTCAGGATGGTGCTTATTTAGCAGAGTTTTTATTAAAAAAAGGTTACTTTGTCCATGGGATAAAAAGGAGAAGCTCTCTTTTTAATACAGATAGGATTGATCATTTATATCAGGATCAGCATGAGAATAATGTTCATTTTAAATTGCATTATGGAGATTTAACCGATTCGACAAACCTTATCCGCATTATACAGGAAACCCAACCTGATGAAATTTATAATCTGGCGGCAATGAGCCATGTTCATGTGAGTTTCGAAATGCCAGAATACACCGCAAATGCAGATGGTATAGGTACCTTACGATTATTAGAGGCCGTAAGGATTTTAGGATTAGCAAATAAAACCAAAATCTATCAGGCATCTACTTCTGAGTTATATGGGCTGGTACAAGCCGTTCCACAAAGCGAAACAACCCCATTTTATCCACGTTCCCCTTATGCAGTTGCCAAAATATACGGTTACTGGATTACGGTAAACTATCGGGAAGCTTATAATATGTTTGCCTGTAACGGGATTTTGTTTAACCATGAAAGCCCGTTAAGAGGGGAAACTTTTGTGACCAGAAAAATTACCAGAGCCGCTACAAAAATTGCTTTAGGTCTGCAGAATTGTGTATACCTTGGAAACCTTTCGGCACAACGCGATTGGGGTCATGCAAAGGATTACATTGAAGCGATGTGGTTAATATTACAACAGGAAAAAGCCGAAGATTATGTCATTGCAACCGGGATAACCACTACGGTTCGTGATTTTGTTCGTATGAGTTTTGAAGAGCTTGGTATTGAAATTGAGTTTTCTGGTAAGGATGAAAATGAAAAAGGCGTTATCATTAACGTAGATGAAGAAAAAGCGGTAACATTAGGCCTAAATCTAGATAATTTAAAGCCAGGGCAAACCGTTGTTAAGGTAGACCCAAAATATTTCCGTCCGACGGAAGTAGATTTGTTATTGGGCGACCCAACAAAATCCAAAACCCAACTGGGCTGGGAACCAAAATATGATTTGCCCGCTTTAGTTAAAGATATGGTGATTTCTGATCTGCATTTAATGAAAAAAGACGAATACCTTAAAGATGGTGGCTTTAAGACCTTAAATTATTTTGAATAAACGTGAGGCTTCATAGCCAAATCACAACAATATATCTATGAAACAAAAAATATTTCTTTTAACCTCTTTTATCTTTTTCTTCGTTTTAATTCATTCGGTAACGTATGCCCAAAGTAATTATGCCAATCAAAAAGTAGATGAACTTTCCGATGCGCAAATCAAAACATTGATGCAAAGGGCTGAATCTTTGGGTTACAGCGACGCTCAATTGGAGCAGATGGCTGCTGCGCAGGGCATGAAGCAGGACGAGGTGTTGAAATTGCGTAAAAGAGTTGAAACGATTAGAAAGCAAGGTAGCGCTAGCCCAGTTGTTAAACAAAATACCAATAGGACTGGCGGGGCTAATGCAGATAGACAATATATCGGAGGGAATGATAGTACTTCTACTACTCAGCCCAGCAAGCAGGAGCTCATCGATAAGGCTTTTGAAGATTTAAAACCAAAAATATTTGGTTCAGAATTATTTAAAAATTCAAATATCACCTTCGAACCTAATTTGAGAATGGCAACGCCTGCGGGTTATGTTGTGGGGCCGGATGATCAGTTGCTTATTGATTTGACGGGCGATAATGAAGCTAATTATGATTTAAAGGTTAGTCCTGATGGTTCCATTCGATTAGAATATGTTGGCTTGGTTAAAGTAGGTGGTTTGAGCATTGAAGAGGCGCGTTCTAAAATAAAAAGTTTAATGTCTTCAACCTATCCAGGCTTACGTTCGGGAAGGACGAAACTTGCCATCAACCTGGGGAACATCCGTGGGATTAAAGTGATTTTAAATGGCCAGGTGACTAAACCAGGTACTTATACCTTATCTTCTTTATCGAGTGTATTTAATGCCCTTTATGCCGCAGGCGGACCAAATGATAATGGTTCGTATCGTAAAATTCAGGTGGTTCGAAATAATAAGGTGGTGGCAACTGTCGATTTTTATGATTTGATTATCAATGGTATGCAAAAAGGAAATATTCGTTTGCAAGATCAGGATGTAATTAACGTACCCGTATACGAAAATAGAGTTGAGATGGTGGGTGAAGTTAAAAACCCAGCCATTTTTGAAACAATAGCAGGTGAGCATTTTCAGAACGTATTGAATTTTGCTGGTGGATTTTCGAATATTGCTTATCAATCTGCCGTGAAAGTTTTTCAAAATACAGCCCGGGAAAGAAAAATCACAGATATCTTTGCCGCTGATTTTAATACTTATATACCAAAAAATGGTGATAAATTCTTTGTAGAGCCAATTCTTGATCGTTTTGAGAACCGAGTTGAAATTAATGGTGCCGTATTCAGACCAGGCTATTTTGAACTGGAAAAAGGCATGACATTAAAGCAATTAATTCAAAAAGCAGATGGCTTAAAAGAAGATGCCTTTATGAACCGTGGTTACATCAGCAGGTTAAATGCAGATAATACGCTTGGTTTAGAATCATTTGATGTGGCTGCAGTTATGAATGGCAGTCAGGCCGATATTCCATTGAAAAGAGAAGATAAAATCACCATTTCTTCAATTTTTGATTTACGAGAGGAATATAAAATAACCGTACAAGGGGAAGTAAGAGAACCGAATCAATTCCCTTACGCGGAGAATATGAATCTTGAGGATGCGATTCAAATGGCCGGTGGATTTAAAGAAGGCGCAACACCAAACCGGGTAGAGGTTTCGAGACGGGTTAGAAATAGTAATATACAATCAGTTTCAGCCAGTACGGCTGATGTTTTTACCATCAATATTGATCGTAACCTAAAATTGGTTTCGGATACTACATTCAAGTTGCAACCTTTTGACATCGTTTCGGTAAGAAGCGCAGAAGGTTATGTGGTACAGAAGCAGGTTAAAATTGAGGGTGAGGTTTTGTACCCAGGTACCTACACTATTAAAAGTAAAAGCGAACGGATCTCAGATTTAATCAAGAGGGCGGGGGGCTTAACCGCTATGGCTTACACTGATGGTGCTTCCTTAAAACGACCTGGTAGAGACACATCATTATTTCAAAGCCAAAAAGATTCTTTACAAAAAGAATTATTAATCAAGAGAGCTAAATATGGGAATTCTTACTCGATGCAGAATTTGCTGAGTGATTCTAAATCAAATGAGCGCAAACAGGAAGAGCAGGAGAGAATTATGAATTTACAGAGGGTTACGCAGTCTGGCGTAGACACAACCTCATTTAGCCGACAACCGCAAGTAGTTGCTTCTGATATGGTTGGCATAGATCTAACCAAAATTTTGAAAGAACCAGGTAAGCGATATGATTTGTTATTAGAGGATGGTGACGTTGTTAAAGTGCCCAAGCAATTACAAACCGTACGTGTAAGCGGTGAGGTGTTAAATCCTAATAATATTGTTTTCAGAACAGGTAAAAGTTTTAAGGCTTATGTAAATGGAGCTGGTGGTTTTACCGCAAGTGCCTTAAAAGCCAGAGCTTACGTTAAATATGCAAACGGCTCAGTTGAAGGTGCGCGTAGCTTCTTATTCTTTAATAACTATCCTAAAATTAGGCCTGGAGCAGAAATTTTAGTACCCAAACGTGCTGAGAGAGAAAGATTAAATGCAACGGCTTGGATAGGGATAGGAACCGGTCTAGCATCTTTGGGAGCAATTATTGTTAGTTTATTAAGATAGTATTACTTACCAGGCCCCGGTATTAACGCTAAGCAAACATAATTGATTTTTCTATCGAGTCGTTGGAACATAACAACTAAATATTCGAAAGGCTAATCATATGATTTTTTGATTGAGCTTGAGAATTTGGAAATTTATTTACTCTACTACATTAAAAATAAGATGACAACAGAAAGTCACCAGTATAAAAATATAAATGAAGATGAAATTTCTTTAAAAGAGCTAATTATCAAGGTTGCAGAATGGTGCAAATATCTCTTATCAAAATGGCTTATTATTCTTGCTTTTACTGTGATGGGCTGCATTTTGGGTTTCTATTATGCTAGCACAAAGAAACCAGTTTATACAGCAACTACCACCTTCGTATTAGAAGATCAAAAAACAGGAGGTTTAGGGAATTTGGCTGGATTAGCATCGATAGCTGGGGTAGATTTAGGAAGCTCAGGCGGTGGAATTTTTCAGGGGGAGAATATTCTGGGACTCTATAAATCTAGAACAATGATAGAGAAAACTTTGCTATCTGTAATTGATGTTGGAGGCAAGAATGAATTATTAGTAGATCGATATATACACTTTAATCAACTGAGAGAAAAATGGAAAAATAAACCAGAAATAAAAAACTTAAGTTTTCCTATAGATAGTATTAGAAGCGGAAACTATGTTATTAGTACAAATCGTTTAAGAGATAGTATTTTGGGCGTTATAGTTGCAGATATAAATAAAAACTATTTGATTGTATTTAAACCTGACAAGAAACTAAGCACTATCCAGATTGATGTAAAGGCAAATGACGAAATTTTTGCAAAAAGATTTAATGAAGGATTGGTGAAAATTGTGAATCAGTTTTACATAAATACTAAAACAAAAAAAACTTTACAAAATGTAGAGATTTTACAGCATAAGGCTGATTCTGTAAGATCTGCAATGAATGGTGCAATTTATAATGCCGTTGCTGTTGCAGATGCGACACCGAACTTAAATCCAACAAAACAAGTGCAACGAATAGCCCCAGCTCAAAGATCTCAATTTTCTGCAGAAACGAATAAAGCTATTTTAAGTACGCTGGTACAAAATTTAGAAATGTCGAAAATGGCTCTCATGAAAGATGCTCCATTGCTGGAAATTGTTGACATGCCTGTTTATCCTCTTGAAGTTACCAAAATGGGAAAACTTAAAGGGATGGTTTTCGGAGGCTTCTGTTTTGCAATGATTATTTCAGTACTTCTAATTTTAAGAATGGCCTTCAAAGACATAACCAAATAGTATGGAATTAGAAAAAGCCAAAATCATAGAACTTCCTAAAATTTTAGATGAAAGGGGAAATCTGTCCTTTTTTGAGCATCCATATCAAATCCCTTTTCCAATAGAAAGAACATATTGGATTTACGATGTGCCAGGTGGAGAAGTGCGTGGAAGTCACGCATTTAGAGAGCAGCAGGAATTTATCATAGCATTATCGGGTAGTTTTGATGTTGTATTGCATAATGGTATTGAGGAAACTAAATATTCCTTGAATAGGTCATATTATGGATTATATGTTCCTAAAGTATGTTGGAGAAAATTGGAAAACTTTTCTACAAATGCCTTGGCGTTAATTGTATCTGATAAAAAGTATGATGAAAAAGACTACATAAGGAATTTTGAAGAATTTAAAAGATTAAAAAATGTTTAGTGTAGAGGATTGCGAAGTTGTAAGCTTGCAAAAAATTAAAAATAATTCAGGCAATATTACTGTGTTAGAGAACAATTTTGATATTCCTTTCGAAGTTAAACGAATCTACTATTTATATGACGTTCCTATGGGATCAGAAAGAGGTGGGCACGGTCATTATGAACTTGAACAATATATTATTGCAGCAAGTGGTTCTTTTACATTTATTTTAGATGATGGGACTAATAGACGAGAGATTTTTTTAAATAATCCTTCGCAAGCATTGCATATCAAGCAAGGTATTTGGCGAGAAATTTCGAACTTTTCGAGTGGAAGTATTTGCTTGGTTTTAGCATCACAAAATTATTCTGAAAGTGATTATATCAGGAAATATGAGGATTATTTAAAATATAGGTCGTAACTATGGTTTATTTCAATAATCAACTTATTTTTCCTGAACCCTACAGAGTACCTAGTTATTTTATTAGTCCATTTTCGACGGATAGGTTAAGAGAACTCGAGCAAATTGTTTCGAAAAGAAAAATAGACAATGAGAGCGAATTACTAGATCAAAAATTCGGTAATCACGAATTTTTAATGAGTGCTAAAGATGCTATTTTTAGAGCCCTTTCTTTTTATAATCTTCATAATGAGGATGAAGTGTATATTGTTACAACGTCTAGGAATAAATATGTAAGTAGTTGTGTAACAAGCCAAATAGATAGATGTTGTAAATGGACAAGAGAAATTAGTGATAGAACGAAATTAATTTTTGTGATTCACGAGTTTGGCACTCTTTGCAATGTAGAAGAACTTTCAAAATTCAATATACCGATTATAGAAGATTTTGCCATGAGCATGTTTTCTCAAGTAAGCTCAAAAAAGTCCGATCTAAGTGATTTCAAAATTTATAGTCTTCCGAAATTTTTTCCTGTACAATTTGGAGGAGTATTATGTTATGGAAATAATAAGTTTCAAACAAAAAAAATAGAAAACTTGCTTGATTTTCAAAAATATCTACAAAAAATATCAACTCATTATTTATTACAGGAAAATTTTATTATTTCAAAAAGGAAAGAGAACTATAGCTATTATAAAGAAAAGTTAACAGAACTTAATCTTAAATGTCGATTTGAACTCTCTGAATATGAAACACCTTCTGTTTTCATGTTCACCTCTAAAAATATAGATTTGGATGGGTTGAAAATCTTTTGCCAAAGCCATGGGATAGAGTGTAGTAAGTTTTATGGGGAAAGTTCTTTTTTCCTTCCAGTGCATCAATACTTAGATGAATTTGATATAAATTACATTGTAAATCTTATAAAATACTTTATCAATGAAAACGAGTAATATTTATCTTGGAGAAGATGTCATCATCGATATTAGCACCACAGTGAATAATGTTTTAATAGGCGATAGTGTTAAAATAGCAAAGAACTGTAGTATATTTGGTTCAAAGGAGAATCTATTAGAAATTGGAAAGGGTTCTTACATTGGGATGGGAACTTTGTTAAACGGGTTCTCGAACAAATTATTTATTGGCGAAAATGTTTCTGTAGCTCAAAATGTTAATATTATGACTGATTCAGGTCCTAATGCAAGTGCAGAATTGCAAAAATTCTTTCCTATAGTTAAAGGGCCAGTTCGTATAGGAAATCATTCTTGGATTGGTGCAAATGTAGTTATTGCGCCAAATGTTGAATTAGGTGAGTTTTGCGTTGTAGCAGCAAATAGCTTCGTTAATAGAAGCTTTTCAAGTCATTCGGTAATAGGAGGAAATCCTGCCAGGATTTTAAAAAAAATAAAAATAGAAGATCAACGAGAATAGAGTGATGGAAATTTTAAGATATGATGATAGCCTAAAATCGAAATGGGATGAGGCTGTTCAAAAAAGTAAAAATGGAGTCTTTTTGTTTTACAGAGATTATTTGGATTATCATAAGGACAGGTTCAACGACCATTCTTTGGTCATTCTTAAAGCCGGTAAAATATGTGCCCTATTTCCAGCAAATGAAAAGGATAAAGAAATTGTCTCCCATGGAGGTTTAACGTTTGGTTCTTTAATAATGAGTTATGATGTTAAAGCGGTTGAAGTTTTAGAAATATTTGAATCTGTAATACAGTATTACCGAGATAAAGACATAAATAAAATAACCTATAAGGCAGTGCCTTCAATTTTTCATAAATATCCATCAGAAGAGGATTTATATGCTCTTTTTAGATTTAACGCAAAATTGGTAAGGAGAGATCTTTCATCGGTCGTTAAATTAGATAATAAAATAAAATTTTCAGAATCCAAAAAGCAGGCAGTTACAAAATGTGAAAAACTCGGTATTGAGGTTGTTGAAAATAATGACTTAGAAAGGTATTGGAGCTTGTTAACCGAAGTATTAGCCAAATTCGATACTAAACCAGTACATTCTTTAAAAGAAATAACCAGACTACAAAATGACTTTCCAGAAAATATAAGATTATTTGAAGCAAAAAAGGGAGAAGACTTACTAGCAGGAATTTTAATTTATGATTATCAGAATGTTGTGCATACTCAATATATGGCTAACTCCCAAGAGGGTAGAAAAATTGGGGCATTAGATTTTATAAATCACAAACTAATGCAAGAAGTTTTTTCTAATAGGGAATATTACAGCTTTGGGATTTCTACTGAAAACCAAGGTTTGGACTTAAATGCAGGACTTATTCAACAGAAGGAAATGATGGGTAGTAGAGGGATTGCGATTGATTTCTACGCAATTTCATTATCGAACAATATTAAAATTTAATGAAAATGATAAAATTTTTAGATATACAAAAGGTGAACCTCAGTTATCAGCAAGAAATTGAGGAAAGATTATTAAGTACATTTAGATCAGGATGGTATTTATTAGGGAATGAAGTTAAAAATTTTGAAGAAAATCTCAAAAATTATATAGGTACTAAACATGCGATAGGTGTAGCGAACGGGTTGGATGCCTTGAGACTAATTTTCAGAGCCTATATTGAATTAGGTATAATGCAAAAAGGAGATGAAATTTTAGTGCCAGCTAATACATATATTGCCTCACTTTTAGCACTTTCGGATAATGGATTGATCCCCGTATTGGTAGAACCTAATTTAGAAACTTATAACATTGATATTACGAAAATTGAAAGCAAAGTAACAGGAAGAACAAAAGGAATTCTCATCGTTCATCTATATGGTAGAGTAATATTTTCTGAGGATTTGGTTAGGTTTGCAAAACAGAAAAATCTTTTAATAATTGAAGATAATGCCCAAGCAATAGGCGCTACTTGGAATAAAATTAAGTCAGGTAACTTAGGAGACGCAGCGGGATTCAGTTTCTATCCAGGTAAAAATTTAGGTGCTCTAGGTGATGCTGGTGCTGTAACTTGTAAAGATGATGAGTTAGCTGTGACAATTAGAGCCCTTGCCAATTATGGTTCCAAAGAAAAATATGTTAATATATTTCAAGGATTAAATAGTCGCCTCGATGAAATTCAAGCATCAGTATTGGATGTGAAATTGAAATATATAGATTCTGATAATGAGCGACGTAGAATTATAGCGGAAAAATATGTTAGTGATATAAATAATGCGAAAATTATTTTACCAAGTCTGCCCAAAAATAGAGAAGAACATGTATGGCATCTTTTTGTAGTTCGTACCCAAGACAGAAATAACCTTCAGAAATATTTAAGGGAAAATGGAGTTGAAATTATTATACATTATCCAATTCCTCCTCATAAACAAAATGCTTACAGTAGTATGAATTCGATGATTTTCCCTATTACTGAACAAATTCACGAAGAAGTTTTAAGTCTTCCCCTAAGTCCTGTAATGAGCGATGAGGAGGTTACGAGCGTAATTGATATTTTGAATAGCTATTAGATATAATTTTGAAACTAATAAAGACGACTTTTTTTTCTGCATTAATCACTTTTATCCGAATAGCATCTGGATTCGTTGCAGGAAAAGTCGTAGCGACTTTAACTGGTGCTAGCGGAGTTGCAATCATTGGTGCATTTGTTAATTTCATTACAATTGTTCTAACATTTGCAAATGGAGCAATAAACACTGGTGTTATAAAATATACAGCAGAGAATAATCAAACAGAGAGTAAATTAAAATCATTATTTAGCACTGCTCTTAAAATTTCTATTTATTGTTCTGGATTCACAGGAATAATATTGTTATCCTGTTCAAGCATTTTATCAGACTGGATATTTAAAACAGAGGCGTATTCTGGGCCTATTGGGCTACTTGGACTAACTATTGTTTTTTACTCCTTAAACACCTTATTAATATCAATTTTAAATGGTAAGGGCGAGATAAAAATTTATACTATTGTAAACGGTTTAGGGAGTGTCGTGGGATTAATACTCACGATAGTTCTGGTTTGGTTTTACAAAATTAAGGGAGCCTTATATGCAATGGTTCTTGCTCAATCGATAGTTTTTTTCGTAACTGTGTTTTTAATTTCAAAAAGTAGTTGGTTTTCTTATGACTATTTTAGACAAAAATTTGATAGAAGTATTGCGGTCAAGCTTAGTCATTACAGTCTAATGGCAATTATTTCTGCAATTGTTGTGCCATTGTCTCAGATTATATTGCGTAATATTATAATAGATAAAATAGGAATTAATCAAGCTGGATATTGGCAAGGAATGATGAGGATATCGGATGGGTATTTGATGCTAATCACTACTGCTTTAAGTACATATTATTTACCAAAGCTATCTTCCCTGAATTCAAATATTGAGATTAGAAAAGAGATTTTCAAAGGGTATTCAATTCTAATTCCCACAGTTTTTATTGGCTGTTGTATAATTTATTTTCTAAGATTTATTATAATTAGAATACTTTATACGCCAGATTTTTTAATTATGGAAAAGTTATTCATTTGGCAAATGGCTGGTGATTTCCTTAAAATCTGTGCATGGATATTATCTTATCTTATGCTAGCGAAAGCAATGACTAAAATATTTATTATCACCGAAATAATATTTAGTTTGTCTTATGTATTTCTTGGTTATTTTTTTATTGGTCAATATAATTTAGTTGGTATTTCCATGGCATTTGCTTTAAATTACCTAATTTATTTGTTAGTTATGGCGCTAATTTTTAAAAAACTACTTTTTAAAACAGCCTTAGGTGCAAACGAAAGTCAATAATTTCATTTGAAATGAAGAAAAATCTTTTATTGCTGAAAAAAAATCTAACTAGATTAATTTTATTTTACTAATTATGAAAAAGGAACCTCTGATCTGGGTGATAGTGCCATGTTACAATCACGAAAATTATATAACGCAATGTATTGAAAGTATTATTAACCAAAGTTATAAAAATTTTGAGCTGGTCGTTATAGACGATGGATCGACTGATAAATCACGTGAGGTATTAATAGAATTACAAAACAAGTATGCATTTCATTTAGAATTTCAAAAAAATTCTGGGGTTGCAAATACCTTAAATCACGGTTTACAAAAGTATGCTAATGAAAAATACGTAACGTTTTGTGCCTCAGATGATTTTTGGCCTTTAGATAAGTTAGAAAAACAAGTTGAATTTATGGAGCAACATCCTGAATGTCGAATGTGTTATGGGAAAGCAATTGTTGTAGATGAGTTTGGTAATGAACGGACTGAAAAGACTACCCAAGCAAATTTAAATTTAAAAGGTGGTGCAATTTTTCAAGATATTTTATTTGTCAACTTCCATCTCCCTGTTACCTATTTCTTTAGAAGAAATGTTTTCGAGGAAGTTGGCTATTATCGACCTAATTTATGGACTGAAGATTTTTATATGAACTTGCGTATAAGCGAACTAGGACCAGTTGGTTTTCTTGATGAATATTTGACGTTTTATCGTTTACCCCAAGTGAAGGGAAAAATTATGCCAAACTTAAAAATGATTAATGCTCATTTGGAATGTATTGAAATGTATAAGCATTCTGAATATTATGAAGAGGCAATTAAAAATTGGCACTACCGAAATTTTCGTATGCTTTCTGGATTTACGGCTTCTAAAAGGTTGGCCTATACGGGTATGCTAAGGAATTGTAATAGATTTTTTACTGTCGGCTTTTTAAAATCATTGACTAAACTAGTTTTTAAGTGGGTATAGGCATATTGGCTTGGACTAATTTGTAATTTAAGTAACATATAAATGATAAGTATAGAACAGGTAGCAGCTTCAAAGCAGGTTAGAGTTCCAATAAAATATTGCTGTTTTATCCTTTTGCTTTATATTTTTATTTATAATCCTCCCATTGCAGGATTGCCTTTAATGCCAATTGAGATTCTACTACTTTTAGGTCTTGTTTATTTAACTGCTTTCAATAAATGGCTTAAAATGCTTGCGATATTTAAGAAAGAGATTGTTCTTTATTTGGCAATAATTATGTTTTGCTTTATTAGAGAGTTTGGCAGTATACAAAGTGTTTTTTTTAAAGCTAATGTCTTTTTCTTTCTACAATCTATAGTTCTTCCTTATTTTTTGATTGATTTGTATTCTAGATTTACATCCCATAAAAACTTGTTTAAAGACATTATTTTAATTGGAGCCATTTCGTCGTTCTTTACCATTCTAATGATTTTCATCCCTTCTTTTGGAGAATTTGTAAGATATAAATTTCTAAAAACTGATGATTTTACCGATTTAATAGCATTTAGGTCTTTCGGGATATCAGAAGGTTTAACTTTTGCTTACGGTACTGCTCAAGGGCTAATATTTGCACTTGTCTTATATTACGCAAAAGTAAACCCGAAATATTATTACCTTCTTCCTTTTATTCTCTTGTCAATTATATTCAATGCTAGAATTGGCATGGTTCCAGTCATTTTTAGTTTGTTATATTTTGTAGTTGTAAAATTTAACCTAAGATTTATATTAATAATTATACTCTTCAGTATTATCATCTATTTAATAATTTTTAACACCAGTTTGTTTGCTGGGTATACAGAAACAATAGAATGGGCTTTTGACTTCTTTACGCAGTCTTCAGATTTTCTATCAGGCAATGATAGCGCATCAAGCAATACATTCGATACATTGTTTGGTAAAATGTCTGTTTTTCCAAATAATGCTTGGGGTTGGATAATAGGGACTGGAGAAAATATTTTTTTAGCTCCTCAAGATAATTCCGATATTGGTTACATAATCCAATTGAATTATGGAGGATTGGTTTATTTAACTTTACTTTTCTCACTAATTGGCTATATGATGTTTCGCCTTAAATTTATTTACAAAGCGAATAAATGGCTCGTATTCCTTTTAATTACAACGATCTTATTAACAAATGTTAAAGGATTATTTATTTCGATTATTCCAAGTTTTAGGCTTCTAGCGCTAATTTATGCATACTTAATATTTGAATATCGGAAATTTAAACAAACTGGAGGCGAAGATTTCGACTTTTATTCATTTTCTAATCCAAAATCCCTTAAAGACAATGAACCAACAAGACGATAAAAAGTTATTAAAAGTATTAGTTATTACGTATGATTATTTTCCGGATAGCTCTCCTAATACTTATAGATGGCATAATGTTTTAAAAAGCTGGAAGTCTTTAGGTCATGAAGTTTTCGTTGTTTCAGCTCAAAAAACTGACTTTTCGAATGAAGAGGTTGTAGATGGCATAAAAGTTTTTAGGACTGGAAAGTCCTGGTTAGAAATCTTAAAGTCTAAAATGCCTAAAACTGTGAAATTGGAGGGGCAAAGTGATACAGCCAATCGGTCGCTCACGAAAGAATCAATGGTTAAACGAATCTACAATTCAACGTTCAAGCAGATCTATTTTCCTGATTTTGCATTTTTGTGGCGTAGGCCCGCGATAGCGCTTGCAGAAAGGCTGATTATAGAAAATAAGATAGATAATGTAATTACTGTATCTTGGCCATTCACAGACCATTTAATTGGTTATCAACTGAAAAAAAAGCATAAGATCAACTGGATAGCCGATACAATCGATCCTTTTTATCTTAGTGATGCTGTTAACAATAGTTTTTTTTATAAAAAAGCAAATCGTAGATTGGAAAATAAGATCCTTTCAAAGGCGTCGTATATCACAGTTTTAACTGAAAAACTAAAGCAAAAGTACGTCGAATTGTATCCTGCACTGAAAAATAAAGTTATTGTGAATCATAATATATTTGTACCTTATGATATAAGTATAAATATTAAAGAGAAAGATGACAAAATCAAGCTTGTTTTCTTTGGCACTCTAACTCCGAAGTCTCGTTCGCCTCTTACATTGCTGAAATTGATGGCTCAGATTGATAAATTAAAGTTGGGCTCTAGAATTGAATTGCATATCTATGGCGACACAAATCAATGTAATCATGAATTTGAGTATTTTAAGTTTCTAATAAATAAAAATGTTTTTGTTCATGGAACAATCACTAAAGATCAGGTAAAGAAGTATGGGGAGTGTGCCGATATTTTAGTGAACATTGGCAATACAAATGAATATCAAGAGCCCTCAAAATTAATTGAATACATATATTTACAAAAGCCGGTTTTGAATATATGTTCAATATCGGATGACTCCTCTAAAGAAATTCTAAGACATTATCCGTTGAATTTCAACTTTTATAAGGGAGATTTGGACAATGATGATAAATTAAACCAAGTGATTGAATTCATTGAAAATGATAATTCAAAGCCTTTTGAAAGGAGGGAAGTTATGCAAATTTTAAAAAAATATTTAGTGGAATACGTGCAGGCTGTTTATTTCAAATTGCTTGAGTAATTCTACGCTATTTATTAATATCGCCACTTAAAACAGTATTGTAAAAAGTTATACTTGTTTGCCAAAAAAAGTTAAATATCTTTGCACATCTATTTATGAATCGAAAACCAACTTTTTCAATCTTAACGCCTACATATAATTGTGAAAAGTATATTTTGAGCAGTTGGCAAAACCTATGCTTACAGACTGAAAATAATTGGGAATGGGTCATCGTAAACGA
This sequence comes from Pedobacter jamesrossensis, assembly GCF_042650905.1. NCBI lineage: Bacteria > Pseudomonadati > Bacteroidota > Sphingobacteriia > Sphingobacteriales > Sphingobacteriaceae > Pedobacter > Pedobacter jamesrossensis. Next base: position 18,330 of record NZ_JBHSBY010000033.1, read on the forward strand.
CGGCTCAACTGATAATTCTTTAGAGATAATAAATTCCTTAAAGGATGAAAGAATAAAGATACATACATATGATGATAATCGTGGCAGAGGGTTCGCTAGAAATTTGGCTTTATCAAAGGCTTCTGGAGATATCATAGTAATTTGGGACATCGATGATCTATATTTTCCAGATAGACTTCAAAAAATAAAGAATGCATTTTCGGATAAGGATATCGAATATTTTTGCTCGTATGCTTTGATAGTAGATAACCAACTTAAAATAAAAGGAGTAAGGAGATTTTCTTCGGATAATATATTTGATAAAAGTTTTGTTCATCCTACCTTAGCATTCAGGAGTTCTTTATTAGGATCTTTAAAATACGGGGAAGGTGTTGCTGGTGAGGACTTCGGATTAATGGTTTATCTTGACAAAAAATGTAAAGGCTACTTTTGCGAAGAATTCTTGATGCTATATTTAGAGGATAGGGAAATAAATCTCTTCAAAACCCTCCATTTTCACAGAAGTTTTGTTCAATCTAGTAAAAGGCTGATTCGAGAAGATATCTTAACATTTACACCTTTAAGTAAGCTTAGATTTTATGCTACGGCGTATCTTAAGACTATTATCCTCCATATGATGAGAATCAAGCCCAGTTTATATCTCGAAACTGTGAAGTTCAGGCATCTCGAACTTTTAAGCTTTGATGAGCTACCTCAAAATAGAAAAAACTTTATTGATTCTATAAAAGATAGATAGTTGGCTCTTTGAAAATATATATAAAATAATGGAAATACATAAAAAAACACTACTGATTACTGGTGGTACTGGTTCATTCGGTTCGGCCGTATTGAATAGATTCTTAAACACCGATCATTTTAGTGAAATTCGGATTTTTTCTCGAGATGAGAAAAAACAAGATGACATGCGAAACTCGCTTAAGAATGATAAATTGAAATTTTACATAGGAGATGTGCGAGACCTTCATAGTGTAGAAAGAGCAATGCATGGCGTGGATTATGTGTTTCATGCTGCTGCACTAAAACAGGTTCCATCTTGTGAGTTTTTTCCAATAGAAGCTACAAAGACAAATGTTTTTGGAACACAGAACGTAATTTCAGCTGCTATTGCTAATAAAGTCAAAAAAGTTATTTGTTTAAGTACTGATAAAGCAGCTTATCCAATTAATGCCATGGGGATTTCAAAAGCCTTAATGGAAAAAGTTGCTATCGCTGCATCTAGAGATTCTATTGAAACCACAGTATGCTTAACCAGATATGGTAATGTGATGGCTTCAAGAGGCTCCGTAATTCCTTTGTTTTTGAAACAAATTCAAGCTGGTCAGCCGTTAACGATTACAGATCCAAATATGACCAGATTCCTTATGTCGTTGGAAGATGCTGTTGATTTGGTTCTATTTGCCTTTGAGCATGCAAATCCTGGAGATTTATTTGTGAATAAGGCCCCAGCAGGAACAATTCGCGATTTAGCGCAGGCTCTGAAAGAACTGTGTAATGCAGATAATGAAATTAAAATTATCGGTACTCGCCATGGAGAAAAACTATATGAAACGCTTTGCACACGCGAGGAGATGATTAAAGCAGAAGACATGGGCGAATTTTATCGTATACCAGCTGATAACAGAGATCTAAATTATGCGCAATATTTTTCGGAAGGTGAAGAGGAGATTGCTACTATTGAGGATTACCATTCTCACAATACCGAACAACAAGGCGTAGAGGGAATGAAAAAATTATTGTCAGGGCTTCCATTAATAAAAAGAGAGGTTTTTGGAGATTTAACATCTGTTCAATACGCAGGTTAATGGAGATATTGCCACAGATAATTAATGGAGGATGTCATTCTGATAAACGTGGTACTATCTGTTTTCTGAATGATTTTGACATGTCAGCTGTCAAACGTTTTTATATAATAAAACATCCTAGCCTTGAAGTAAAGCGAGGTTGGAGAGCGCATAAAATTGAACAACGATGGTTTTATGTTTTTAAGGGGATTTTCCGAATTAGCACAATTAAAATAGATAATTGGACCAACCCGTCAGAAACGTTGGAAAAAACAATATTCGAATTAAAGGATATTCAAAATCAGGTACTCTATGTGCCAGCTGGTTACGCAACTTGTTTACAAGCGCTCTCACCTGATTCGGAAGTGGTAGTGTTTGCTGATTATGGTTTGGGCAATGCTAAGCTTGATGATTATCTTTTTCCAGTCACACATTTCAGTTAAAATTAAGGAATGAAAATTAAAGTAGGAATTACAGGTCAACACGGCTTTGTGGGAAAGCATTTATATAATACTTTTGGGCTCTTTCCCGATGACTTTGAAAGAATTGACTTCGAAAAGCATTTTTTCGAAGACGATAAAAAACTTGATTTTTTTGTGTCAGAATGCGATACCATTGTGCATTTAGCGGCAGTTAATCGTCATGATAGCGAGCAAGCTCTTTTTGATATTAATATCGGTTTAGCTCAGAAACTCGTAGAATCTTTAAAAAGAACCGAATCAAAAGCTCATGTAATGATTTCTTCTTCTACCCAAGAGGACAGAGGTAATTTATATGGAAAATCAAAGAAAGAAGGTAGAGAAATGTTGGCTAAATGGGCTGAAGAATATGGAGGAAAAATAACTGGCTTGATCATTCCTAATGTTTTTGGTGCTTTCGGAAAACCTTTTTATAATTCTTTCATTGCTACATTCTGTTATCAATTAACTCATGGCGAGATACCATCTATTGCTACAGATGGTGAGGTAAAATTGATTTATGTTCAAGAATTGGTTGACGTGATCATTCATGAAATCAGAAAAGGCAATAGCAAACCAGAATTTGTTGTTGAGCATACTGCAACAAAAAAAGTTTCTGAAGTCTTAGCACTGTTAAATGAATTTAGATCGAAATATTTGGACAGCGGAGAGATCCCTGCGATAAAGGATAGATTTGAGCATAATTTGTTCAATACCTATCGCTCTTATATAAACTATGAAACATATTTTCCAGTAAAATTTACACAACATACAGATGCACGCGGCGCATTTGTAGAAGTTGTTCGCTTAGGAATTGGAGGGCAATGTTCATTTTCAACAACAGTTCCAGGAGTTACAAGGGGGAATCACTACCACACCAGAAAAATTGAACGTTTTGCTGTCATTAAAGGTAAGGCATTAATTCAGTTAAGAAAGATTGGAACAGATGAAGCGCTGAATTTCTATTTGGACGGGAATCAGCCTGCATACGTTGATATGCCTATCTGGTATACACATAATATAAAAAATATCGGTGATGAAGAACTGTATACAAATTTTTGGATCAATGAGTTTTTTGACCCAAATGATGCAGATACCTATTTTGAAGAAGTTTAAGTCATAAATAAAAACACAATCAATGAAAGAGAAATTAAAGGTAATGACGGTCGTTGGTACTAGACCAGAAATTATTAGGTTGGCAAGAGTAATGGCTGCATTAGATGCTTCTGATGCAATAGAACACATCATTGTACACACTGGACAAAACTATGACTATGAGTTGAATCAGATTTTTTTTGATGACCTAGCCATTCGCAAGCCAGATTTTTTTCTAAATGCTGCGGGTAAAACGGCAACGGAAACTGTTGGACAGATATTAATCAAAATAGATCCGTTATTGGAAACTGAACAACCTGATGCTTTTTTAGTTTTGGGCGATACGAATAGTTGTTTATGTGCGATTCCAGCAAAGAAACGTCATATTCCTATCTTTCACATGGAGGCTGGTAATCGTTGCTTTGATCAACGTGTTCCTGAAGAAACTAATAGAAAAATTGTTGATCATGTTTCTGATATTAATTTAACTTATAGCGACATTGCTAGAGAATACCTTCTTAAAGAAGGCCTTCCTGCTGATCGAATCATTAAAACTGGTTCGCCTATGTTTGAGGTGTTAAATCATTATCTGCCATCTATAGAAAACTCGAATGTGTTGGCTAAATTGAAATTAGAAAAACACAAATATTTTGTTGTTTCCTCTCATCGTGAAGAAAACATTAGCAGTGAAAAGAATTTTACTGGGTTAATGGAGAGTTTGAATTTAATAGCTGAAAAATATGGTTATCCAATTATTGTAAGTACGCACCCGCGTACCAAAAATATGATTGAGGCCAAGAAAATAGAGATGAGGCCAGAAGTTCAATTTTTAAAACCGATGGGTTTTAATGACTACAATGCCTTACAAATGCACTCTTTCGCAGTGTTGTCAGATAGTGGTACAATATCAGAAGAGTCATCAACTCTAAACTTTCCAGCACTAAATTTAAGAGATGCTCATGAAAGACCTGAAGCAATGGAAGAAACTTCGGTAATGATGGTAGGGATGAATAAGGAACGTATCATGCAGGCACTTGTTCAATTACAGTATCAGAAAAGAGGAGCAGAAAGGAATTTTAGAAGGGTTGCTGATTATTCAATGCCTAATGTATCTGAAAAAGTGGTAAGAATTATCATTAGTTATGTAGATTATATTAAAAGGGTGGTTTGGAGCGAAGGAATTTAGTATATGAGAAATCAAAGGAAAGTTTTAATACACAGTATTGCATTTAGTCCAGACGGTGTATCTACAGCTTACCTGTATAATGATATTGCCCAGGCTTTTAATCAAGCTGGATACGAGGTGATTGTTTTAACAACTACTCCTCATTATAATGTTGTTAAGGAAAATTTAGCCCAACAGCCTTTAACAAGAAAGGCTTTTGGGCTTTATTACACCAGCATGTTTAATGGTGTAAAAGTGATGCACGTACCTCAGAAAAAGTTCAAATCTACTGCTTTAAGATTGTTAGGTTTTATTTACTGGCACATTGTATCTTTAATTCTGGGTTTAGCTCAGAAAAATTTATCAGCGATTTTATCACCCTCACCTCCTCTAACTATTGGCCTAATAAACTTGATTATTGGAAAAATGAAAGGCGCTAAAGTGCTCTACAATGTCCAGGAAATTTATCCTGATTTTTTGATTGAGCAGGGCGGTTTAAAATCAAAGTTCGTTATTAAACTTTTGAAGTGGCTGGAAAGATTCGTTTATAACAAATCGAGTGCAGTAACAACCATTGATGAAGTGTTTTATAATACCATAGAAGGAAGGTTTACTGATAAAAGCAAACTTCACATTATACCAAATTTTGTTGACACTAGCTTATATAAGCCACTTTCGAAAGCTGAATTATCGTTGGATATTGTTGACTTTAAACCTAACGACAATTTAAAATTAATGTATGCAGGAAACATTGGGCATGCGCAAGATTGGGAGCCATTAATCAAGACTGCAATTTTATTAAAGGATGACAAAGTCGATTTTTATATCATTGGAGAAGGCGTGATGAAGTCGTACTTAATAGATCAGGTTAGGCTCCACAATTTAAGTAAAGTTCATATTTTGCCTTACCAACCTAGAGAATTAATGCCGCAATTATTGGCATTTGCAAATTTACAGTTCATTTTTATGTCGAAAGAGATGGAAGGTCATGGATTTCCTTCCAAGGTTTATACCATAATGGCCTGTGCTAAGCCATTGATCGTATGCTCGGGAGACGGAACCCCTATTATCAATTTTTTAAGTAAACATAAATGTGCAAAGCTGATCACAAATCAAGATTCAAATATTAAAACTGAAATAATAGTTGATTATTTAAAATCAGTGACAAAAGCCGAGTTGGAAGAAATGGGAAATGTTGGGTATGAAGCTGTAAAAACATTGTATAGCAAAGAAGTTGTAGCCAATCAGTATGTTAGTTTAACAAATGCTTTAATATGAATTTAGAAGTTTTGATTACTGGAGCAACAGGTTTTGTTGGAATGAATTTGATCCCATATTTAAACAAACTTAGTATAGGAACGAAGGCTTTAAACCGATCAGACTTATTTCGAGATGTAAAATTTGACAATACAGATGCGATCATTCACCTTGCAGGAAAGGCACATGATATTAAGAAAGCATCAAATCCGGAGGAGTATTATAAAGTCAATTTTGAATTGACCAAAAAATTATACGACGATTTTTTAAAATCTGATGCTAGGAAATTTATATTTATTAGTTCAGTAAAAGCTGCTGCCGATATAGTTGATGGGATACTTTCTGAAGACCAAGTTCCTAATCCTAAGACTGATTACGGCAAATCAAAATTAATGGCAGAAGAATATATTCAAGTTCAGCCATTGCCTGTAGGTAAGTCATACTATATTTTGCGCCCATGCATGATACATGGTCCAGGTAACAAGGGTAATCTTAATTTATTATACAGTTTCATTCAGAAAGGTATACCATACCCCTTAGCCTCTTTCGAAAATAAACGATCTTTTTTGAGTATAGAGAATTTATGCTTTGTTATTGCCAAGATAATAGAAGATGAAATTCCATCAGGTATTTATCACATTGCGGACGATGAATCACTATCTACTAGTGATGTGGTTAGAATATTAGCTGCTTCGCTTGAAAAGAGGCCTAAACTGTGGGCAATTCCTCGTAAATTAATTAGCGGATTGGCTAAAATTGGAGATATACTTAAACTTCCACTTAGTACCGAACGTTTAAATAAGTTAACGGAGAACTATGTAGTAAATAATGATAAAATAAAAAAGGCTTTAAAAACAGAATTGCCAGTATCCAGCCAAGGGGGCTTATCTGCAACAGCAAAATCATTCGGTAATATTTAGTTATTCCAAACCCTAAAGCTAAATAGGAGAAATAATTATCTTTACCAATTAATAATTCTAATGAAACTAATATCAATAGTAGCCATCTTATCAATCCTTTTTATAATAGAACTGATTTATTTTAAGATCGCTGCTTCTTTTAATATAATTGATAAACCCAATGCAAGAAGTTCACACCAAACTATTACATTAAGAGGTGGTGGAATAATATTTTGCTTGTCGGCAATAATTTACTTCACTTTGTATGGATATCAATATCCATACTTTATGTTAGGGCTTCTGGTAATTACTGCCATTAGCTTTATTGATGATGTTCTCACGTTGAACAATAAGATAAGATTAAGTATCCATTTGATTGCTGTGTTGCTGATGTTTTACCAGTGGAGTCTTTTCGACTTAAACTGGTATTGGATTCCAGTTGCATTGATCTTTGTTATTGGAACGATCAATGCCTATAATTTTATGGATGGCATTAACGGGATAACAGGTTCTTATAGTTTTTTGGCTATAGTAACATTATATTTTATTAATGAAAAGATGGTTTCTTTTACATCATCCGACTTTCTAATTATAATCGCTTTATCGTTAATCGTGTTTAATTTTTTCAATTTCCGTAAAAAAGCTAAGTGTTTTGCTGGTGATGTGGGGAGTGTAAGTATTGCCTTCATTATGGTTTTTTTGGTTGGACAATTGATTCTAAAAACTGAAAATTTTAACTACATTTTGCTTTTATTGGTTTATGGATTGGACGCTGTTATTACAATAGTTTTTAGGGTTCTCCGTAAAGAAAATATATTTAAAGCCCATCGGAGCCATTTTTACCAATATCTGGCTAATGAAAAAAAATGGTCTCATTTGGTTGTTTCTGGACTTTACTTTTTTGTACAATTTGTTGTTAATATCCTAATCATTTTATTTATAAAGGATTCTTATATCTTGGCAATAGGCTTAGTGTTATCTTTTGGGTTATTATTCTTATTTGTTCGATTCTCCATGGAGGGGAAAAAGAGATTAATTGGGGAATAATCCTTCGACTCCGCTCATGCTGACAATTCGACTTCGCTCAGAGCGACAATTAAGTACGGACTGTTATTCTTCACTCAACTTAGCGTGAGCTAAAGGTATAGTTTTTGATATTTTTGGTCAGGAAGATTTGCCCTTCGACTTCGCTCAGGGTGACAATTAAGCATATATTGTATTTCCTCAATACACTTTGAGGCAAGAAATAGGTTTTGATATTTTTCGGTCAGAAAGATTTGCCCTTCGACTTCGATCAGGGTGACAGTTATATTCAGTTAAGCATGCTTGTTTCAATCATGGCATCTTAATTGAGTATGCTATGAGGATGTATAGAAATATAAAATTTAGCAGTAAAAATATTATATTTACCTTTACATGAAATAAAGCCTATTGAATCTTGTTTACACAAATTAATATTGTTCCTCGCTGGATTATATTCCTGCTGGACATCATCATCTGTACTTTTTCAATGGTATTTGCCTATAGTTTAAGGCATAACCTAGATTTAACTGCGGTTAACATTCCTGAGCTTGCCAGGAATATATTGATTCTGGGAATTATAAATGTTGCTGTTTTTCTTAATATTAAAACGTACGCTGGCATTATTCGTTACACCAGTGCGCAAGATTCCTTCCGCATTCTTTTCTCTGTAATTATTAGTAATGGTACTTTCTTTATTCTCAATCTGATTTCCATCACATTTTTTAAAGAGTCATTAGTTCCTCATACAATTCTTATCACCAATGGCTTAGCGAGTTTTCTTTTGCTGATCACCTATCGGGTTTTAATTAAATATTTCTTTCTTTATATCAAGAACTTAAAATTAGATAAAAAGAAGGTTATTATTTACGGGGCGGGTGAAGCTGGTTTAGCGACTAAAAGGACTTTTGATCATGATGGAAGCGTAAATAAAAATATAGTTGCCTTTGTGGATGATGATGAGCGAAAGGTTGGAAAGACTATTGACGGCGTAAAAATCTTAGATGCAAAAAAATTAGAGTACCTTATTGAAGAACACGAATTGGACGAAATTATTTTTGCTTCTTATACCATACCAGATGAACGTAAAGATCAAATTATTGATTTGTGCTTAGAGAATGATATTAAGATTTTAAATATCCCGCCACCTGATGTTTGGACCAATGGGAAACTTCAGCCTGCTCAAATTCAAAAATTAAATATTGAAGATTTACTAAACCGCAAATCGATTGATATCAATATTGAGGGTATTGGCGAGATGTTACACCGGAAAAGGATATTGATAACTGGCGCAGCTGGTTCCATTGGTAGCGAAATTGTTCGACAGCTATCTAAATTTGATATTGGATTAATTATTCTTTGTGACCAGGCCGAATCGGCACTACACGAGTTATATCTTGAGTTAGAAGAAAATAATAAGAACAAAAACTTTCATGCTTTTATTGGTGATGTTCGGGATGAGCAAAGAATGGAAGTCTTGTTTGCTACCTACAAACCCCATTATGTATATCATGCTGCAGCCTACAAGCATGTGCCATTAATGGAGGATAATCCCGCTGAAGCGGTAAAAGCAAATGTTTTGGGCACAAAAACTATTGCTGATAAATCTGTTAAATATGGTGTTCAGAAATTTGTAATGATTTCGACAGATAAAGCGGTAAACCCGACCAATGTGATGGGTGCGTCAAAACGTATAGCAGAAATTTATGTTCAATCGCTGAATAATTCTTTAAGTGCAGATAAGCATATTTTTAGTAATGGTTTAAGTTATATAAACGAGTTAGAAGTAAAGCCGATTACTAAGTTTATTACCACTCGTTTTGGAAATGTATTGGGCTCGAATGGTTCGGTAATTCCGAGATTTAAGCAGCAAATCGAAAAGGGCGGTCCTGTTACGGTAACGCATCCTGAAATTACCCGCTATTTTATGACTATACCCGAAGCCTGCAGATTGGTTTTAGAAGCAGGCTGTATGGGTAAAGGTGGAGAGATATTCATTTTTGACATGGGTAAATCTGTAAAGATTGTTGAGCTTGCCAAGAAAATGATTCGTTTGGCGGGATTGGAACCGAATGTTGATGTTAAAATTGAGTTTTCGGGTTTGCGCCCTGGTGAAAAATTGTACGAAGAGCTACTTAATGATAACGAAAATACGATGCCAACCCATCACCAGAAAATTATGATTGGTAAGGTTAGAGAATATATTTTCAATGAAATTGGGGAAGAAATTGCAGACCTTATTCTTTCTGCGAAATCCAATAACGACAGACAAGTTGTTATTAATATGAAAAAGCTGGTTCCAGAATTTAAAAGCAAAAATTCTGTATTCGAAGAACTGGATCAAAAATCATAATCTGCCTAAATTCCAATATGAAAAAACTTATAAGTGCTGCAGTACTTTGCTTTCTATTTGTTTCTTGCTCAAAGGAAGTTAAAGACGAGCAAGAAGTTTACTTTAACGATTTTGAAAGTAAAAACCTTAACAATATCTCTTTAGGAACTATAGAAGGTTATAATGGTACAAATGTTTTGGGGCGTTATAATTCTGGAGGTTTCGATTTACAACTTAGCAATTTGCCTAAACACAAGCTGGTAGAAATATCATTTGATTTATATATACATGATAGCTGGGATGGGAATAAAACAGGGTTTGATGCCGTAGACGGGCCCGATGTCTGGAAATTTTTAGTTGATGGGAACTTGTATATCAATACTACTTTTTCTAATGCTGATTGTGATATTACCGGATTTTGTGAGCCACAATCTTATCCTAAAGATTATCCGAACTTTACTCAAAACCCTAAAACCGGAGCTGCAAATGTAAATTTACCAGGTGTTTGTAATTTAAAAGGCAAAATCGGAGGAACAACTCTTTATAGGATTACTAAAACTATTGAACACTCGAAAGCTGATTTATTGATGCAATGCCGTGATCAGCTTCTTCAAAAAAACACCGCTGATCCAAAATGCGATGAAAGCTGGTCGGTAGATAATTTGCGTGTTAAAGTGATTAGCTTATGAGCAATTTAAAATATTTATATCTTTTCTTTTTTCTATTATTTAAGATTAGTGTACAAGCCCAGTCGTTACCTGTTGGTTCAATTGGTTTAGAGGATTATTACAGAAGAGCGCAGCTTTCAGGCCGATTAGATTCATCAGTATCTTTTACAATAAGGCCATTAGTTCCTACCCTTGCATTTAGCTTAAAAGATAGTTTTTATCCGGATTCGCTAGAAAGCAGGTACAATCTTTTAGATGCTGACCATAGCTGGAAATCGAAAGATGGTAAATTTCGCGGGCAATTATTACCTATGAGTTTTCAAACTCAGGTAAATTCTCATCATCCTTATGGTTGGAATGACGGTGCAATGCTACCTGCGAAGGGCTTTCAAACCTTGATAACTGCAGGGATTTATGCAGAGTATGGGCCGTTAACGATTCAATTTAAGCCAGAAATTGTATTAGCTGCTAACGCTACTTTTGACACTTTTGATAAAGATCATTATGGCGTTATTGTGGCGAGATATTATGATTTTTACAACAATATAGATTTGCCTGCCAGATTTGGTAATGATGGTATAACTAAGGCTTATTGGGGGCAAAGTAGCATCCGTTTAAATTACAAGGCCTTATCTTTTGGTTTATCTACAGAAAATTTGTGGTGGGGTCCAGGCATGCGGAATTCTCTGTTAATGAGCAATACTGCACCAGGCTTTAAACACTTAACCCTTAATACACGAAAACCAATTACAAGTCCGGTTGGATCTTTTGAGGGACAAATTATTGCGGGAAGGTTAGAAAATTCAGGCTATGGTGTTCTTGAGCCTGAAAGGGAGTATTTTAATGAATCTTTATTTGTTCCAAAATACAATAAGTGGCGATACCTTGCAGGTTTAGCCATAACCTGGCAACCTAAATGGGTACCAGGTTTGTTTTTAGGTTTAACCCGGAGTTCGCAAAGTTATGGTGATGGTTTAAATTCGTTTGGTGATTACTTACCTTTCTTTTCATCAAAGAAACAGTCGGCAGCTAGCGAAGCAATCAATAAAAGAGATCAACGTAATTCTTATTTTATGCGCTGGTTATGGCCTGAAGAAAAGGCAGAAGTTTATTTCGAATTCGGTCGGAATAATTATTCAGGAAGTTTAAGTGATTTAGCGCTTGAACCCAATGTTTCCAGGGCTTATATCTTCGGTGTTCGTAAATTATTTCCTTTCGGATTAAGAAAAGATGAAAACTTAATGATTAGCGCTGAAGTTACTCAAATGCAGGAAACTGATATTTCTAAAGTGATGAACCTAGATAGCTGGTACACCAGTAAAAGCATCAGACAAGGCTATACTAATAGAGGAGAAGTTTTGGGTGCGGGTATTGGCCCTGGCGCTAATATGCAATCCGTTGAAGTCAGCTGGATTAAGGGATTTAAGAGATTGGGCTTACAAATAGAACGTTTGGTTCATAATAATGATTTTTATTATTATGCTTATGTAGATTCAAAAGATTATAGAAGGCATTGGACTGATTTAAGCCTGGGTTTAAGTGGTGAATGGAATTACAAAAACTTCATTTTCAATGGAAAGCTTCAGGGTATTCAATCCTTGAATTACCAGTGGTATCTTTTGCAACAACCCGATCAACCTTACATGACGCCTGGCCGGGATGCCTTTAACCTACAATTACAAGCCGGCGTAACTTATCGTTTTTAATATGTTAATAAAAGAAAAGAAGCTGTTTTTGTTTGTATTGTTTTGTGGTTTATCCTTAAACAGTATTGCTCAAACAATAGGTGTTGGCACACCTGTTTTAGAAGATTATTACAGAAGGTTGCAATTATTGGGGAAGCTGGATTCTTCCATTTCGTTTAGTGTAAGACCATTATTTGCTGAAGCTTTACAAAAAGATAATATTTTTGATCCGGACGGTTCGTTGGCTAAGGAATCATTAATAAAGCAATCCACCCCAATAGGCTTTGCCAATGGTAAAGGTGTATTTCAGATTCTTCCATTTAGCTGGCAGCAGCAATTTAATTCACATCATCCTTATGGCTGGAATGATGGAGCTATGGTGCCAGCAAAGGGCTATCAAACAGTATTGAGTGGCGGTTTTTTTGCAAAATTTGGCCCCTTGAGTATTCAGTTAAAACCTGAATTTGTGTATGCTCAAAATGCTTCTTTTGAAAGCTTTGGAAATGACCGAAGCACTGCTGAATTAGGTTCATATTTTGGCAATTATAATTTAATCGATGCACCAGAGCGTTTTGGTAATTCCGCTTATAATAAGTTGTCTTGGGGGCAAAGTAGTATTCGATTAACCTTTGGCCCAGCCTCGTTAGGGCTTTCTAATGAAAATTTATGGTGGGGGCCCGGTGTTCGGAATAGTTTAATGATGAGTAATAACGCGACTGGTTTCAAACATTTAACATTGAATACGGTTAAACCCGTAAAAACTTATATTGGATCATTTGAGGCGCAAATAATTGGTGGTAGACTGGAAGAATCTGGTTTTGCACCATTGTTAGATCAAACTAACTTATGGAATAAACCCCAAAGCGACTGGCGTTATTTAGCCGGATTGAATGTGAACTACCAACCTAAATGGTTGCCAGGTTTATTTTTAGGATTTACCAGGACTTTTATGTCTTATGGAAATGATCTGGATGGTCTTGCAGATTATATTCCATTTTTCATTCCTTTCCAAAAGGCTAAAATAGGTGAAGGAGCGGGTGATGATGGTTCTGCCAGAGATCAGCGAACATCTTTATATGCCCGCTGGTTATTTACAAAGGCAAAGGCAGAGATTTATTTTGAATATGGCTTGAATGATAATTCTTATGATTTCAGAGATTTTATCGGCTCACCAGATCACTCACGCTCTTATTTATTCGGATTAAAAAAATTAGTACCTATAAAGGGTAAAATGGATGAGTTTATCCAGGTCAATGCTGAAGTTACCCAAATGTCGCAAACGATTGATGGCTTACTGCTACGAGGAGCTGGTAGTTTTTATTACCATGGAGAAGTTAGACAAGGTTACACCAATAATGGCGAAGTATTGGGTGCAGGAAATGGAACAGGAGGAAATCTACAATCGATTGATATCAGCTGGGTGAAGGGATTAAAAAAACTTGGATTTGGTTTTGAAAGGCTAGAGCATAATAGAGATTTCTACGATAGTGGGATAGGTAGTGCCAAGGGAGGTAGCCGTAGCTGGGTGGATTTTGCTTTAGCTGCTGACGGTACCTGGAATTATAAAAACTTACTTTTTAATGCAAAGATTCAAGGTGTCAAATCGTTGAATTATCAATGGAGGCAGCAGGATTTTACAGATACGCAGTATTACATTCCGCACAATGATGTGTTTAATTTTCATGGGGAACTGGGGGTAGCGTTTAGGTTTTAATTTAGCTGTAGTCTTGTCCTTCAACTCCGCTATCGTTGACGTTATATAAAAGATGTTTTAAACCATCTAGGCATCTAAGAAAATCTCAGCTGCTCCATGGTCTGTGTGTTCACAGAACATAATCATGCGTACTTCGTGGTTTTGTTTCTTTTGATGTCAAAGAAAAAGGCCCGTTGGGCGAAAATAATAAACCCCCGTCCTACGGACACCCCTCTGAAATAGGGGAATTGTACCTTGCAGAAGTTAAATGTTATTCATATAGATTTGTGAAATAAACTGTTCCTCAGGATGAACGGGTGGTGAGGCTAGGATTA